>JAHBXQ010000008.1 GCA_019636345.1 Pirellulales bacterium
GAGGACGTCGCCCTGGCCCGGCGACTCATTCCCAGTCCGCGCGTGTTTCGTCGCGAGGGGGGGTCGGGGCCCTACGCTCGGCTCCGTTACGGCGACGTGTGCTTGCGGGTCAAGCCGACGCTGTGGCAGGAGGTCGCCAGCGAGGGGCTCGAGATGGGAGATTGGGTCGAAGTGCTTTCGCGGATGCGGGCCAACGATCCGCGCACCGGGGTGGTCTGCGAGATCCACTGGGACGACCGCGCCCGGGGCCTGCGATATCAGGTTCGCGACAACGACCGCGCGATTCCCAACTGGTTTTCGGCCGAGGATTTGCGGCCGCTGGACCCCCCCAGCCCGCGCGAGTCGGTCCGGATCGAGCCGCAAGACGAGGCGGACGACGACTGGCTCGTGTGACCCCGCCAAGCGGGGCCCCGTTCCGAGGCGGCCTTGGGGGGTTCTCCCCGCGCCCGGTCGATTGCCAGCAGCCAGGTGAGAATTCATTGCTCTGGCGGCAACCCGTGCGTATATTGCGGGCTGTTTGCCTGCTGGGTCGGGGGGACGAGAGTCCTTCCCAGGGTTGCCTGAGTGCGCCCTGTTTCTGCACCGGAGGTTGGTCGGCGCGGGTGGTCTTTGCGCCGGGTCTGCGGCGATTGCGTGGCATTTGCGGTGCGGCGGACTGAGCCGTACGAACTGGCGGCGCTGCCGACCCGTTCCGGACGCGAACCGTCGCCGCGGGATGTTGCAAATCGGTTATTCGTGCGCTTGCCGGTTCGACGATCGTCGCGGCATGCCGTTCTCTTGAGTTTATAAGACTTCAGATTGCCCGCCACGCTTCCGCCGAGCGGGCCACTGGGATCGCCGGACAACTTCACCAGGATCAATACGACTATGAACGTTCGGACTCTGTTTCGCGGATCGCTGTCGGGGGCGACTTCGGCGGCGACATGGCGCTTTGCGGCAGCGATGTGGTGCCTTGCGGCGGCGACCGTCGGGGCGGCCCCGCGGACGTGGATCGGCGGCAACAACGACTGGATCGACGGAGGCAGCACGGCCAACTGGAGCCCGGCCGACGAACCGGACTCCGACGACGAGGCGATTTTCAACTCCTCCAACGCGGTCAACCTGGGATCGGACAACGTCGTCAACGGGTTGACGATGTCGGGGGGGATCGACTTGTCGACCAACGGATTCGATTTGACTGTCAACGGGCTCGTGCAACTTTCGGGCGTGAGCACGAATCTGTTCGTCGGCGGGGCCGGGTCGGATTTGAGCGCCCTCAACCTGTCGACCGGCGGCGGAGGGGGCGGAATCGTCGAATTGACGGGAGGAACGCTTCAGGTACTTGACCCGTCGTTGGCCGCAGTCGGCGTGCTGGGGATCAACTCAGGCGGGGCGCTCCAAGGCAATGGGATCGTCAACTTGGACGGTTCGCTCGTGACAACGACGGTCCTGAACAATAACGGGACGCTGACGGCGCTGTCGCGATCTTCGGGCATCCTCCTGCCCCCGCCGGTCGGCTCGCTTGTCATTAACGCCGGCAACGCCAACGCGCGGATTGATCTCGACGGCTCCGGCGAGTCGGGCGTCGTCAACGTCAACCGCAACCAGACGCTCACGATCAACGGCACGCTCTCCGACGCGTTCAACGGCACGATGAACATGTTCCAGAGCACGACGCTCAATATGGCGAACGCCTGGACGCTGGGCGCCGGAGGGCAGATCGTCGTCGACAACGGACTCGTGGGCGGGATCCCCGGCGTTCCTGCCGGGCCGTCGACGATTGCCGGCGGGACGCTGACGCAGACTGGCGGGACGATCTCCGTACTCGACACCGACGGCGTATTGAATCTCAACTCGAACTTCACGATGAACGGCGGCAGTTTGATCAATCACGGTCAGGTCCGCTTCAACGGCGCCGCGACGATCGCCGCCGGAGCCAACTTCAGCCTCGCTTCGCCTGGCGCCGGATTCACCGTCGGGCCGGACGCGTCGCTCGTGATCAATCAGGCGAATTTCGACTTGGACGGACCCAACGGCGGCGTCACCACGATTACCGTCGAAGCTCTCGGGCAGCTCGTCGTGAACTCAAACGACTACGATCTGGATATCGGCGCCAATGGTTTCGACGGCGTTGTCAATCTCAACAACGGCGACGCCACGGTCCAAACCGCCGACGCCCGCTTCGTGATGAACGGCGTGCTCAACATGCTCTCGAACATCGCGGGCCGCGTGACCGTCTGGAGCGGCCAGCCGATCGACATCGGCAACGATCTGATCGGCTCAGCACAACTCAACGTCACGGGCGATCGAACCTCGCGGTTCGGCAGCGCCGTGCGTTTTCGCTCCGACGCGGTCGTGAACGTCGCCGGGGGCGCGACTCTCGATTTTAACAACACGGTCACGTTCGAGCCCGTAGGGGTCTCCAGCACCGGACAATTCACCGGAGCGGGCAGAATGCAATTCAACGGCGCCGTCAACGTGAACGAGGCGACGACGCTCAACATGGTCGGCGGCACGGTCGACTTGGACGGCGTCGACAGTACGGGCGATCTGATTTCGGTCAATGCGGCCCTGACGATCAACGCGGCCACGATGGAAAGCTTCGGCCGCACCAACGTCGGCGGCGGAGTCAACGTGATTCACGTCGACGCCCTCTCGGCCGGCAGCACGGGAAGCTTGACGGTGAATCTCGATAGCCCCGGCGGCAAGTGGACGATCAATCCCCAGGGCACCCTCTCCCTCTCGAACACCAATTCGCTCGCCACGCTGCTGGCCGGATCCGATGTTGCGATGAACGGATCGCTCAACATCGTCGGCCAGGTCGGCACGGCCGCACGGATCGACATCGGCGGAACCGTCAACATCCTCACCGCGTTCCCCAATGGCGGACTGATGCTGCAGGGCGGTTCGTTGGCCAACCCCAACACGAGCGCTGGCGCCTTGATCAACGGACCAGGCGCGCTGCGGGCGTCAACCGGCCGCGCTTTGAAGGGCTTCGGTACGATCAACGCGCGGGTTGAGTTCGAGGGCACCGCGGAACTCATCGCCGACGGCGGTACGCTCAACGTTACCGGCGTCGTGGCCGACGTCGCCACGCTGCGCGTCAACTCCGGCGCCACGCTCAACCTGACCAACTCGATGTCGACCTCCGTTACTAACAACGGCATCGAGATCTCAGGAGGTACGTTGCAGGGGAGCACGATTACGGTCGCGTCAATCGCTCAGGGCATCCGCGGCACGGGTACGGTAACCAATCCGATCGTCAACAACGGCGCCCTCGAAGCCCAGGGAGGCACGCTGCTTGTCAACAATTTCTCGAACGATTGGGACGGCGGCACGAACGCCGGGCAGTTGCGGGCCTCGGGCGGAGGCACGCTGCACATTCAGGACAACGCCACGGTCGGTTTCGGGGGAACTCTCATTGCCGTGGAGAACAGCCGGGTTTTCTCCGACGGATTCGGACTCAACTACAGCAGCGGCTCGTCGCTGTTGCTCACGCAGGGGACGTACGAATCGACCAACAGTGTCGACATTGCCGGAACGGTCGTGATCGGGGCGGGCGCCCCGTCGACCGCCAAGGTGGCGCTCAACAGTTTTCTTGATATCGAACCGACGGCCACCGTCACTCTCAACGGCAATTTGCGGCTAGAGTCGAACAACGCCCGCATCAAGGCTGGCGCCACGTTTGGCGGTACGGGCGCGATCGTGGTCCCTGAAGGCCCTAATAACCTGGTTCTTGATCCCAACGCCAACGTGAACGTATTGGTCGACAACGCCGGTACGGTCTATCCCGGCGGCTTTTCGGGAGTCGGTCGCGTTGACCTGCGGGACTATCAGCAGCGCAGCACCGGACGACTTTTCGCCGAAATCGAAGGGACGGGTCTCAATCAGTTCGATCGCCTCGTGGTCGACGGCATTGCTCAACTCGACGGTTATCTCAACGTCGACATCGACGGCGGATTCGTCCCTGCCGTGGGCAACACGTTCAGCATCATCTCGGCTACGGGGGGAATCTCCGGGACGTTCAATCAGGTCGACATCCAGGGTTTTCCCTTGGGCTTGACCGTCAAGGTGAACTATCTGCCGACAATCGTGCAATTGGAGGTGGTGAACACGCCCTTGTTTTCCGCCGACTTCGACAAAGACGGCGACGTCGACGCCACCGACCTGACGATCTGGCGGAATGCCTACCATCTCAATCAGCTTGGCGACGCCACCGGCGACAACAAATCCGACGGCAGCGATTTCCTCGTCTGGCAGCGGCAGTTCGGCAGCAAGCCGGCCGTGCCGATTGCGGACGCGACGATCGCGGCCGTCCCCGAGCCGACCGCGGCGGGGCTAATTCTGGCGGGGGCCGGGTTGGCCGTTTTCGGCTGTGGGCGACGCCGCGCGTGACGAAACGGCCGCCGGTCGGCATCTTGGACTAGAAGGGCTCGCGCGATTCGCGGGCGACGGAGTCCGCAAGCAGAATGGACGCTGGAAGGTCGCACGTCCCGGATGCTTTGACGCAGGCTGTCGTTTAGGCTGCGTCATAGCACAAGGGCGAGGCGACGCGAACCGACCACGACCATCTTCTTAAAGGCTCTCGGATCATGAACCGTTTCCGCCGTCCGTCGCGCTCCGTCTCGATTTGGCTGTCCAGGGGAGTCGCGGTCGCCTTGTCGTGGCTGGGAGTCGGGGCGCAGCTCGCCGCGGCGGCGGTGACGACGGTCGGCGCCGTGCCGAACGCGCCTCCGGTCGGCGGCGGCGCCGTTGTGGGGGCGTTTACGATCGGCGACGGCGCGTTCGGCTCGGTCACGGTCAATGCCGGCACCGCGATCACCAGCACCGGCGGCGCGACCATCGGCAACAACCTGGCGGGCGTCGGCGTGGTGAGCCTGACTGGCTTTGGTTCCGACTGGACAATCACTGGCTCCGCGAGCGATCTGACCCTGGGCGACGAAGGGATGGGGCAAGTTACGATCGCCAACTCGGCGCGGCTCATCGTCCCCGACGACACGTTCATCGCCGCCCAGTCGACCAGCAGCGGCAAGCTCGTCGTCACTGGATTAGGAAGCCTGTACGACGGGGGCGATCAGGTCACCGTCGGCGTCGGCGGCGTGGGGATCGTCGAAGTGCTCAACGGCGGCGCCGGCGAGAGCGACGAGTTCTTCGTCGGCGGCGGCGCGACGGGGCAAGGGTTCGTCACGATCAACGGCGAATTGTCCCGCTGGACCGCCTCGACTGTCGCCATCGGCGACTCGGGACGGGGAAAGCTGGTTCTTTCGGACGGCGGACGACTGACGTCCACGGGTGTCGCCGGGCTCGGGTCGTCGGCCGGCAGCGTCGGCGAGGTTGAAATCTCCGGCGTCGGCAGTCAATGGACCAGCACCGGTTCTAGCGTCACGCTCGGCGCCAGCGGGACCGGCTCGCTGACGATTCGCAACGGCGGACGGGCGACGATCTCCTCGGCGATCACCGTCGCCTCGACCGCCGCGTCGGTCGGTTATCTCACGGTCGACGGCGACGGGTCGCGGCTCACAGTGGCCGGGGCGTTCTCAACCTCCCTCGGCGAAGCCTACGTCACGGTCTCCAACGGCGGGGTCGTCCGCTCGACGACTTTGTCGATTACTGCCGGCGGCCGCGTCACGCTGGCGGGGGGACGCTGGGAAGCCGCCTCAGCGTCCAACTCGGCCGTCATCGTCAGCGGTCTGTTCGAGGGTTCCGGCGTCGTCGACGCCCAGGGCGTCACCATCTCCGGCGGCGCAGCCCGCGGCCGCCTGCAGACCGCTGCGGGCGATCGCCTGCGACTGACTGGTTTGGCGGTGAACAACGGCTTGATCGACCTGGCCGGCGGCGAGTTGGACGTCGCCGGCACGCTAGTCAACGACAACCCCACCGCCGACATCGACGCCCGTAACGGCGCCGTGCTCCGCGTCGGCGGCGCGGGGCTCGTCAACAACAACGGCGGTCAGCTTTCCATCACCAGCGGCGTGGTCGACGTGTTCGGCGCCGTGACCAACAACACGGGCGCCGAAATCGCCGTCGTTGGCGGATCGACGGCCGTCTTTCACGACGCGGTGACCAACAACGGCACGATCTTCGTCTCCCCGGGGAGCGAGATCGTGACGCTCGAGAACCTCGGCTTCGTCCCCTCGTCGATCATGTCGATTCAACTGGCCCCGGTCGACGAGTTGAGCGACCCGACCGACGCCCACGGGCTGGTCAGCGTCGGCGGATCGACGACCCTCGCCGGCACGTTGGCGGTGTCGCTGGCCGGGTACGTCCCCCAGGCGGGGGACGTGTTTCCGATTCTGCGCGCCTCGCAGGGGGTCTCCGGCACGTTCGCCGTCGAGTCGCTGCCGACGCTGGGGGGCGGATTCGCGTTCGACGTGCAGTACACGTCCGACGCCGTGTTGTTGGCCGTCACGGGGGGCGGGTTCCTCGAGGCCGACTTCAACCAGGACGGATTTGTGAACGGCGCCGATCTGACGATTTGGAAAAACGCCTACGGTGCGGGCGCCCAAGGCGACGCCACCGGCGACGGCAAGAGCGACGGCGCCGACTTCCTCGTCTGGCAGCGGCAGTTCGGCAGCGCGCCGCCAGCCGCTCTCGCGGCGAAGGCCGCCGTGCCCGAACCGACTAGTCTCTTTCTCCTAACCCTAGCGGTGAGCGTGGCTTACGCGCGGCGGCAGATCTGTTGATCGCGGCGGGGCGATTTTATTCTTGCATCCGCGGCCGATTCTGACTCAAAATGCGGCCTCATCGTTTCCAGCGCGCGACTGTGGATCGGGCGTGTATTTCGATGACCCCATGCCCACGGAGTCAGCCCCATGTCTGGAGCCATCGGCGAGTCCGTCCGTGCTCTTCCGGCAATTCGCTTGCTGGCGTGCCTCTTTGCTATTGTGCTCGTGCCGCAAGCTCTCTGGGCAGCCACCGTGACTTGGGACGATGGTTTCAACCCAAATGCTCCTCCATCCGGAGACGGCATTAGCTGGGGCGACCGTTTCAACTGGGATACCGATACCGTACCGACCGGCGTCGACCACGTTGTGCTTACGACCGAATTGGTGAAGGTCCAGGACGGCAACACTGCGTTTGCCGCCACGCTTGATGCGGGTTCCACGAACCTGACGATCAACGGATCGCTCACCGTTTTTGGTTCCTTCGATAGCGACGTGACGATCGCCGTCGTGGGCGATGACGACAGCCCTGCTTCCGGCGCTTCGTTAAGCGTAGGGGAAGGCTCGACGCTGGGCGGGACCGGCGAAGTTCTGCTGCGGCGCACGGGAGGCATAGGCGTGGCGCACGCGGTCTTCGGTTCGACGGGCACAATTCCCGCTACCCATGGCCCCGAGCATACCATTCGCGGCGAAGGGTTGCTGAACGCGAATCTCGTCAATGAAGGCCTGATCCTGGCGGAAGATCAGGACGGCGCCGCGGGTTCGGTTCTCGTGATCGGAAATGCGATCCAGAATCACGGCGTCATCCGCACGTCGGCCTCCGGGACGATTCGCATCGCGGGAAGCATTACGCAAAGTGCCAGCGGCCGCATCGTCGCCGACGGCAATACCGTGCAGTATCAACTGGGGACCGTCTCGGGCGGCACGCTCGAGGCGGAGAACGGCGGCAGTTTTCTGTGGCCGGTCGACGGCACGATCCAAAACCTCACCAATAATGCACCGATTAACGTCGTCACGGGGGCGACGGGGATCGATCTGTTCGTCGCCGGCACGGGGCTCACCAACAACGGCGCCATCACGATCAACAGCAACAACATGAACGGTTCTTGCATCATCACGTTTCAAACGACTCAGACGTTGGATGGGAGCGGAGAGATCGTTCTCAATCGTTGGAACACGAGCGGTTCGCCCGGCGCCACGTTTTCGACGTCGGTGGGAGCGACAGTGACCCAAGCCGCCGGCCATACGATTCGCGGCGAGGGGCTATTGGCGAGCGCCCTGGTCAACAACGGACTCGTCGAGGCCATGGATGCTAACGGCGACGGCGAGGGACTGTTGCGAGTTGCCGCCAATTCCAACGGCAGCGCCAATGCCACGAATAACAATATCTTTCGGACGACCGGCAATGCCACGATCGACCTCAACAGCCGGCTCGACCAATCGGCCACGGGCCGCTTGATCGCCCGCGACGGGGGGGTGGTGCAATTTCGCAGCGCTACGCTTGTCGGGGGTTCCTTGGAGACCGAAGGGTCGGGCGCAGCCAAGATCGAAACAAGCACGGATTTCGAGAACGTCGCCAACAAGGGAACCTTAGAAATCCCTGGAGGAGGCTCAGAAAAAGTGCTTTCGGTTCGAGGAACCATGTTTGTCAACGACGGTCTTGTCAATGTGAACAGCACGGTCTCGGGTAATGCAAGAATTCGATTCACCTCATCGTTGGAATTGAGCGGGGGAGGCGAAATCGTCTTGAGTCGACCGATCGGCGCTTCCACCTTGACCATTGAATCAGGCGTCACCGTGACTCAGGCCGCGGGGCATACGATCCGAGGCAGGGGGCAGTTGCTGGGCGTCTCGGGCACGCTGATCAACAACGGCACGTTGGCTGGGACTTCAAGCACCGAGATGATGGACGTCAACGTCATCCTGACGGGCAGCGGGCTCTTGCGAGACGTCTTCATCGACGGCATTCACGCGCCGGGAAATCCCCAGACCGGCAATCCCACGGCCAGCGTCCCTGTGGAGGGGGAATACAATTTCGGCAACGGCCCCGGCATCAACAGCACCAACCGGCTGGTCATCGAGATCGGCGGCACAACGGCTGGCACGGAATACGATCAACTCGTTTCGACGGATCCCAGCAACAAGTTCACCATTCGCAATACGCAAACGGACCTTCAAGTCTCTCTAATCGATCTTGACAACGGCTATGTTCCGACGGCGGGGGAACGATTCACGATCATTGATTCCCCCAATCCGATCGTGGGCATGTTCCAGAACATTTCGTTGCCCGCGACTGGCTTGGGTCGCAAGTTGTCATGGCATCCGATCGACGTGAGCGACCCCACCAAGTTGGTTCTGGAATTGGCTGCAGTGAACTTTCTCGACGCCGACTTTAATGAAGACGGCGCCGTCGACGGCACTGACCTGGCTCTCTGGCAGGCGGGCTACGGCGTCAGCACCGGAGCGGCGAAGTTAGACGGCGACGCCACCGGCGACGGCAAGACCGACGGCGCCGACTTCCTCGTCTGGCAGCGGCAGTTCAGCGTCACGCCGCCCGCAAACCCCGCCGCGGCGAACGTCCCCGAGCCGGCGTCGCTGCTGCTGGCGCTGGCTGCCAACCTGGGCGTTGGCGCCGTTGCTAGCAGAGCCAATCGTCGGACGACCCTCGGCCGGTGACTTACGCGTCATTTCGCGGCTGTTGTGCGCCGATACTTCTCTGGTGCCTGCGCGAGTTCGCGACGAACTGCGTCGCTGCGCTGGTCGCGGGCGAAACAAGCCGGAGGAAGCGTCATGTATTGCACCGAATGCGGGACTGCCGTCGCCGGAAAGTTCTGCGGCCAGTGCGGCACGCGCGTCGCAGGCGGTGCGGCAGGCTCGACCGGCGCGACGGACGCAGCGATCGACTGGACGCAAACTTGCGACTATGAAACGCTCATCGCCCACCCCGCGGTGCGCGAGCGAGTGACTCGCTCTGCCGTGAACGTCGCCAAGCGGATGAGCGGCGAAGACTTTCTTGGCCTGTGCGAGAGCATGCTCGGCGGCTTCGTCCCGGGCGTCCCGCTGGGGGCCATCGCCAAGCTCACTCAGCCGCTGCACGTGAAGCTGGGATTCAAGACAGGCAAGACCCGTCGGATCGACGTCCCGCTGCCGATCGGCGTGGCGATCGTCGAGTCGCTCTGCTGGCTGGCTCGCAGCGGCCGCAATTTGACGGGAGTGCGGCAACTGGCCGACGGCTGCGTGCTCGACGCCGAGCTCCCTTCCGACATGTTCGCGTTCGCCGGGACGTTGACGTTGACGATCGTGCGAACGCCGACCGGGGCGAGCGTCGAGGGGGTCACGGCGATCCCCGGCCAATGGTACGACTGGGGGAAGAGCGATCGCTGTCTCGACGATCTCGTTTCGACGCTCGGTCGACGCGCTGCCGCGTGATTTCTGAGAGCTGCCGAGTCTCGCACTGCTTGCTGCGACGCCGAGGACCTGCCGGGATCGGTCGCCGCTCGCGCCCGCTGCCTGTTTCTTAGGCGCCCTGCCGGCCGTCATGCGGGGGATCGCCGGCGCCAGCACCTGCAGCGGCTGAAATCTCGCCCCGCCCAGCGCCCGGGCGATTGCCGCGGTTGCGTCGAGGACCGCCGCGTCGCCGTGCGTTCGGCGCATCACGTTGCGTTTTTTGGCATGGCGGTTGCGTACTCTCGCTGCGTCGGACGAATCCGACTCGCGACGTCGCCCGGCGAGAGCCCGACGTTCGCGGCCCGCCATTGCTGTGCTGCCTACGGCGCCCTGTCGCCGTATCTGAAAATCTTGGCCGCTTGCGGTCGTGCGCCCTTGCGCGCGATCGCAGGCCGCCGTCACCCGCAAGTTGAGTTTGTGATGCCGATTGGAACCAAGAAGGGCTTTCTCATTGACATGGACGGCGTGATCTATCGCGGCAGCGAGCTGATCCCCGGCGCCGATCGTTATATTGAGAGTCTGCTGACCGCGCGAATCCCGTTTCTGTTTCTCACGAACAACAGCCAGCGCACGCGCCGCGACGTGGCGACCAAGCTGGTTCGCATGGGGGTGCCGGTCGAGCCGCGGCACATCTTCACCTGTGCGATGGCCACGGCGCGGTTCCTGGCGAGCCAGAAGCCGCGCGGCACGGCGTTCGTCATCGGCGAAGGGGGCTTGCTGAACGCGCTGCACGACAACGGCTATGCGATCGTCGACAAGTCGCCCGATTACGTCGTGGTGGGCGAGGGGCGGACGCTGTCGTTCGAGATGGTCGAGCAGGCGGTGCAGTTGGTGATCGACGGGGCGAAGCTGATCGCGACGAATCTCGACCCCAATTGTCCCACTCCCGGCGGCACGCGACCCGGGTGCGGGGCGATCGTCAAGCTTATCGAGGAGGCGACCGGCATTCGCGCCTTCAGCGTCGGCAAGCCGAGCCCCGTGATGATGCGCCAAGCTCGCAAGGAGCTCGGCATGGCCACCAGCGAGACGATCATGGTCGGCGACACCATGGAGACCGACATCGTCGGCGGCGTGCAGATGGGCTACCGCACGATCCTGGTTCTCTCGGGGGGCACCTGCCGCGCGGACCTCGTGAAGTACGCCTATCAGCCCGACGTGGTGCTTGACTCGGTCGCCGACCTCGACGCCGACGGGGGCCTGCTGCACGAAATCCTCCCCACGATGAACCGCGAGGACGACACCCCCCACGACCTGCGCGAATGGGCGCGGATGCACGCGTGAGACCTGTTTCCGTATAAGAGCGTTCCGTAACGCGCCTGTTTCTCTCCGTCGGGCTGTTGCAGCCCGCGTTTTCTTACGCTTCGAGTGCCTGTGACCCGCGGCGCGTGCCGGGGTCGGGTTCGGCGGTTCGGGCTTGCCTTGCCACGGCAAGTCGATCGACCGCCCTTAGGCGAAGCGAGAATGATGAGAACCAGTTTTCGAGGCGGATGGTTGTTTGGCGCGTCGGCGGCCCTGATGGTCGTCGGCTTGATGCTGCAGGGCGGAGTCGCGCGGGCCGCGGTCGTTACGCTCGCCCTCACCGGCGACGCGGCGCCGGGGGGCGGGCAGTATTTCGATTTTTCCCTGGTCAAGCTTAACGACGCGGGGCAAGTGGGGTTCAACGCGATCACCAACGCCAATTTCATCGACCACGGGGTGTTTCGCGCCCAGGCCGGCGGGCCGACGACGCTTGTCGCTCGCTCGGGGCAATCGTCCGGAAGCGGGGCGATCGGCTCGGTCACTTTCATCGACATCAACAACCACGGGCAGGTCGTCATGCAGGCCGAGTTGTTCGCTACGCCGGGGGGCGGAAACGACAATCGGGCGATTTACCTGGGTTCCGGCGGGCCGCTGCAGCAGGTTGCGCGCAAGGGCCACGCCTTCGCGGTTCCCGACGTCGCGGTCGGGTTGGTCAATCACCAGTTGACCTCGATCGACGATCTGTCGTTCTTCGAAGGGCGGGTCCTCAACGACGCAGGGCAAGTCGCGTTCACGGGCAGCTACAGGGCCGAGCAGCCGATCATCAACGGCACGACGACGGTCTATCGCATTGCGGGACTGCGGGCCAACGCGGGGGGGACGATCAGCGTCGCCAGCGAGGTCGGTTCAGCGGCGCCGACTGCAGGCGGAGGAACCGCGGGGACGATCGGGCCTTACGTCGGTCCGCCGCCCATCAATCACAACACGGCCCTGGTCAACGCCGCCGGGCACACGCTGTTTCGAGCAGGGATCGCCGGGACGGGCGACGAGGGGTTGTTCTGGTCGAACACGTCGTCCGTGCCGGGGCAGAATCGGCGTCGAGCCGTCGCTCGGGACGGCCAGACGCTGCTCCCCGGCGCTCCCGGGACGATGAAGCTGGTCATCGGCACGCCGCCGTTCATCGGGCGCATGGGGGTCGACATGAACGACGCCGGCGAGGTCGCTTTCCTCGCGCTGTTGAATCCAGGGAGCCCGGGCAACTTGCCCGACCTGGGGGTGTATCGGTGGTCGCCGACCGCCGCGGCTCAGGCCGGGGCCCACGGGTTGACGGAGATCGCCCGCAAGGGGACCCCCGCCCCGGGGGGCGACGGCGTGCTCGACTACCTGTTTTTCGCCGACGTGCAGCTCAACAATCGCGGGCAAGCCGTGTTTCAATCGTCGCTGAAGAACTCCAGCTTCGGTCCCGAGGACTACGGCGTCTTCCGCGGCGACGGAGACGAATTGACGACGATTGCCCGGATGGGGACGCCGACACCCGACGGGGCGTTGTTTCTGGGGCTCCCCGGAGCCTCGACGCTGGCGAGCGACATTTCGATCAACGACTCGGGGCAAGTCGCCTTCACCGCACCGTTGCGGAACGCCAACGGCGATTTCGTCGGCCACGGGATCTACATCTCCGACGGCGTTGAAATCGTCGAGGCGACTCGCACGGGACAAGCCCTCGGCAGCAGCGTCGTCGACTTCTTTGCCGTGATGAGCGAGCGCGGGATCAACCGCCACGGACAGGTCGCGTTCAACGCCAGCTTGGAGAACGGTCGCAACGGCGTCTTTCTGTTCACGCAGGAAGACGTCCGCTGGCGGTTCGACGTCGGAGGAGCGTGGGACGACAATCGCAATTGGACCCTGAGCACGACTCCTGCGAATTTGCATCGTATCACGATTGCGCCGGCCGCCGCGGCGACGATCCTCGGGCCCGCCGCGAATACGACCGTTCGCTCGCTCGCGCTGGGCGACGCCGGTCCCCATGAACACGTTCTTGCGTTGCAGTCGGGGGTGACGCTGACGGCGCTCGAGGGGATCGCGCTGGGGGCTTCGTCCGTGCTCGACTTCGCGGCCGATTCCGCCGGGACGACGGGCAAGCTCGCGACCTGGGGCGCGCTGACGCTTGGCGGCACGCTGCGGCTCTCGCTGCCCGAGGGGATTCACCCGTACGGCGGGCAGGCGTTCGACTTGTTCGACGCGACCTCGACGACCGGCGCGTTCGCCGCGATGGAACTCCCGGAACTGGCCGACGGGCTGATCTGGTCGACCTCGCAGCTTGTCAGCCAGGGACGCCTGTTCGTCACGGTCGAAGGAGATTTTGACGGCGATCGCGACGTCGACGCCGAGGATCTGACCGTCTGGCAGGAATACTACGGCCGCCGAAACCTATCGCCGGGACAAACCGGTCCCGACGCGGGGAAGGTGCTCGACGGCGGCGATTTCCTGGGATGGCAGCGCCGGTACATCACAGCGGAGCCCCCGTCGTCCTTCGTCCCGGTCGCGGGGCCCGTGCCCGAGCCGGCGAGTTGGGCCCTCGCCGGCGCGGCTCTCGCGGCGACGTTCGCCTGGCGAGCCAAGCGTCGGTTCGATCCCATGAGCGGACTGCGTTAGCCGCCGGTGCAGCTCGCAACGGGGATCGAAACAGTACGTCCCCGTCGTTCGCCTTTGGGCGGCGACGGGGACGACTTGCAGCGCGACCGGCCGCTATCGCATCAACCGTTTGGCGCCGTTGATGACTTTGTCCCAGTCGAACGCCGGGCCCGGGTCGGTTTTGTTCGTCTGGACGTGGTAGTGGCCCAGCACGCCTCCGTAGGCGTTGAGCATGTCGTCCGGCAGTTTGTGCGGAATCGGTTTGCCGCGCTCGTCGAGCGGTTGTTCGCACTTGATCTTGGGGAACACCTTGCACAGCGTCGCGGTGAGTTTGATCAGCGAGTCGTATTGTTCGGGCGTCAGGTCGTATTGCGACAGCTCCTGTCCCTGGATCGTCCCGGCGACGATCTGCTTGCGGGCCGGGCGGCCGACGAAGTTCGGGGTGCGGATGCCGTGGTCGGCCAGCGGCGGGCGGATGAACACCCCGCCGTCGGCATGCGGCATGTACCACCGGGCGAGCTGGGCGTCGTCTCCCCGCGGGTAGGCGCCGATGTTGGCGATCTCGATCCCCACCGAGCGGGTGTTCGACGTGGTCGCATGCCATGCCCGCTCCTTGAGATCAAGCGTCTGGTAGATCGTGCCGTCGATGTCGAGCATGAAGTGGACGCTCAGACACCGATTGTCGTGAAGCACTTTGAAGCACGTACGGCTCACCCCGCAGACGTCGTAGTGCATGACGAACTGGTCGACGACCTCGCGCAGGGAATCGAGATCCCATCCCCCGCCGCGGAACTTCTCGATCTGCTCGGGAGACAGGGCGCCGAGCCGCAGGCCGTAGCGGTTGGGGGTGTCGAGATTGGCGTCGGCGACGCTGCTGCGCCAGTCGGACCGATCGAAGGGGCTGAACCGCCGTTCGACGCGGTAGGCGTCGTACCCCCCCGGGTCCATCCACAAGACGACCGGCGCCGTGGTGTGGAAGAACTGGCCGCAGACGACGATTTCGTCCCCCTGGCGAGGGGCGTGCTGGCCGACCTTGGCGGCGGGAGCGGGCGTCGCGCCGATCGCGAGGGGCACGAGCAGAACGGCGCATTGCAGAAGGAAGCGACGAGAAGACATGGAAAACACCTGCCAGTGGGCGAGCCGCGAAGATCCGGCAGTTTCGCCGGAAACGGCTCTTCGCGGACTTGTCTCTCCGAGACCGGGGATGAATGGGATGATGGCGCCCGGCGCGACCGATCTCAACCGTTTCCCAAGCCAGATCGCCCATTCTGCGCGACATCGCGAACCGGTTACGCAAGAAAGATTGCTGGCGCCGGCGGGCAAGGACGCGCTGCGGGGTCGCCAGCCCGAGGGCGGAAGGGACTCGCGATACGGCGCGAGATGGCTTAGCCATCCCGGTCCGCGAAGGGATTGGGAATTCGCTGTGCTTGCTGCCCGGGAAAGACTGGAATTGGCCGAGATACGGCCAGTCGCTACTCTTTGGCCCATGTCCGCCAAGCTGACCGTTCTGATTCCCGCGAAGAACGAGCTCGCCAATTTGCCGGCGTGCCTCGACGCTGCGCGGCAGGTCGCCGACGAGTTGCTCGTGGCCGACTCGGGGTCGACGGACGGATCGCTCGAGTACCTGCGCGGCCGCGGCGATTGCCGGGTGATTGAGCGCGAGTATCGCACCTCGGGCGACTTCAAGAACTGGGCGATTCCCCAGGCCGCGCACGAGTGGGTGCTGTTGGTCGACGCCGACGAACGAATTACCTCCGAGTTGGCCGCGGAGGTGCGCGAGCTTTTGAGCCGCGGGCCGGAGCGCGACGGGTACTGGGTCGCCCGCACCAATCACCTGATGGGGCGCCCGGTGCGGCACACCTGTTGGGGTCGCGATCGCGTGTTGCGGTTCTTTCGCCGCGATCTCGGCCGCTATGACGGCCCCAGCGATCACGGCGAGGTCGAGATCAGCACCGGCCGCGTCGGCGCGCTCGCCGGGCGGCTCGATCACTACACGCTCTGGTCGTGGGGCGATTGGCTCCGCAAGCTCGATCGTTACTCGCTCGTGCAGGCCGAACAGTGGCTTGCCGCGGGGCGCAAGCCGAGCTACCGCCGGTTGCTCTTGCAGCCGCCGCTGCGGTTCCTGCGCGACTACGTCCTCCATCGCGGTTTCCTCGACGGGGCCGTCGGGCTGCAGGTCGCCTGGTCGAGCGCGTTCTACAGCTTTATGAAACAGGCCCGGCTGTGGGAGTTGCACTCAGGGAAGAAGCACAGCGAGTTTGAGTCGAGCCGCGAATCGCGCCGCGCCGCATAGGCGGCGCGACTGGTTCTCTTCCGCCGCGCGCGATTGCGCGCGGTCCGGCGAGGTTGTCGACAGACGTCGCGTTTCGTCATCCTCGTCGGCCCAGCAGCGATTCATACAGTGCGAGCGTGCGCGCGATCATCGTCGCGGCGGTGAATTCCTGCTCGGCGCGGGACCTGCCCAGCGCGGCGCGGCGGCGGCGCTCCGCCGCGTCGGACAGTGCGGCGCTCAGGCCGCGCGCGAGCGCCCTCGGGTCGCGCGCCGCGACGAGCCAGCCGCACTCGACGCCCGCGTCGTCGCGGAGCATTTCGGGGATTCCCCCCGCGTCGGCGCCGACGACCGGTCGCTCGGCGAACATCGCGTCGAGCACGCTCGTGCCGAGCCCCTCTTCCGGCGAGGCGAGTACGAACAGGTCGCATGCCTGCACGAGATCGGGGACGTCGGTGCGGTAGCCCAGAAAGCGAATCGAGTCGGCGACGCCCAGCGCCCTCGCTTGCGACTCGAGATCGCTTCGCAGCGGTCCGTCGCCGGCCAGGGCGAGCACCGCTGCGGGAAAGGCGGCCCGCACCGTCGGCCACGCATCGAGCAAGTAGCGATGCCCCTTGTACGCGGACAACTGGGCGACGCACAGCACCAGCGGCGCGTCGTTCGCCAGCCCGAGCGCCGCCCGGCCTTGCGCCGCATCGCCGGTCGTCATGCGCGCGGGGTCGACGCCGTCGTGGACGACCGTCAGCAACTCGGCCGCCAATCGGCCGGCGACGCACAGCTCGGCGATGGCGTGCGAGACGCAGGCGATCCGGTCGCAGCGACGGTACTTGCCCGGGGAGCGAATGGGAAACAGCACCCGTCGCGAAGCGATGCGCACCGGTCCGCCCCGGTCGACGCGCGGCAAACCCCAGCACGCGACGTTGGTCAGCGACACGGCGTGCGGGTCGTTGGCGTGGATGACGTCGGGACGAAAGTCCCGGGCCGCCCGACGGAGCCGAATCGCGCCGCGAGGGTCCCGCACGCGGTCGGGCAACTCGACGATCGGCAGCCCCGCGCGGCGCATGCGGGGCGCGAACTTGCCGCACCCGCGGGCCGCGACCAGGCACTCGTGCCCCGCGCTGCGCGCCCCCTCGACGAGCAGCCGCAACTGTTCTTCCCCCCCATGCCAGCCGCGCTCGGTGGAAACGTAGAAGAGCTTCACCAGAAATCCCGTATCAATCGAGCCGGCTCGCCGGCCTCTTACCGCGTTTCAAATCCCGTCGCCGCAATGATCTCGGCGGCGCGCTCGCGGGAGATCGTCCCCTGCACGGTCGCCTGTTGCGGTTGAAGCGTGACGCGAACATGCTCGACGCCCGGTTCGGCGGCCAGCGCCGACGCAACGCGGTCGACGCACGAGTTGCAGTGCATGCCCGCGACGTCGATTTGCATCGTCGGCGCACCGGCGTCGAGGGGCCGGCTCAACCCGCGGGCGGCCGCCAGCCGGCGCGCGTCTTTCCAAGCAAATCGACCGAACAACGCCGCCAGCGCGACGGCCGCGACCGTCGCCCACCAGGAGTCCCCGTGATGGTGATGGCCGGCGTGAGTCCCGGCGCCGGCGAGCAGCCACTCGAACGTCAGCCCGAACGCAATGCTCCCCGCGATGATCACGGTCAGGTAGACCGCCAGCGCGCGGCGGCCGAGCGTCTTGCCCACGGCGCCGATCGTGGCCACGTTCGTCGCGGGACCGGCCATCAGAAACACCAGGGCCGCCCCGGTGGGCAATCCGCCGGCCACAAGCGCCGTGGCGATCGGCACGCTGGCCGTCGCACAGACGTACATCGGCAGCGACACCGCCAGGGCCGCCAGCATCGCCAGCACCCCGCCGTAGCGGCCGAGCCCGGCGAGGGACCCTTCCGGCACGAGGACGGCAATCGCCGCCGAGACAAGAACCCCGAAGGCCAGCCAGCGCCAAACCGACTCGAGGATCATCATTGCGTGATCCCAAAACGCCCGCCAACTTCGTCGCCAAGGGGACGGCGGGGCGTCGACGATCGGCATCAGCGGCGCTGCAGGCGTCGAGCCGGGCCTCGCGTCGCGCGCCTTCGGGGGGGGCTGCCGACCGTTGGCGATCCACCCGCCGATGATCCCCGTCGTCAGCGCGGCCAGCACCTTGAACAGGGCGAAGGGCCAGCCGAGGAACGACGCGGTGACGAGCACCGAATCGACCCCCGTCTGCGGCGTCGCGATGAGAAACCCGACCACGGCGCCGTCGCTGGCGCCGTCTTTCTTCATGCCGAGCCCGACGGGGATCACGCCGCAGGAGCACAACGGCAGCGGGACGCCCAAGAAGACGGCCTTGGCCGCCCCGCCCCGTCCCTGCAGATGCCGACGGACGAAGTCGGCCGGCAACAGGACGTGCAGCGCCCCGGCCGCCGCGGCGCCCAGAAAGAGCCACGGCGCCAGTTCCAGCAGCGTGGCCCAGACGGATTGGATGTACGCAGCGAGCATGGAGTTATTCTAACCCGTTGGCTTGAGGGGCGTAGGGCCAAGGGGAGGGAGCGAAGGCAAAGCGCCGGCTTGACTGGCAGGCTGTTGAACCAGGGGACTGGCTCGCGGGCCTATGCTCTGCTTTCTTGCAATTGACAATCCCTGAGCGCGCCTGTCCCCTTTTTCAATTGCGTCAAAGCGTTGGACATGCAGGCGGACGACGTCGAGGAGATCCGGTCCCGGGGGTTGCCATGTCCCGAGGAGGATCGGATTGACGCGATCGTCCCGCTCGACCGTCAATCGTCGATTCAGCATTGTCCGAAGGTCTTTGTCGAAGCCGATTCTCCTGCAATGGCTCGCTTCAGTCGTGCCGAGCAGGATCGAATCCGATTCACAGCGTTCATTCTATCCGACAAGGCGAATGTCAGACGACTTCAAACCTGACGCTTCGATCGTCGTCCTCACCGGCGCCGGGGTCTCTGTGGAATCGGGGCTCCCCTCATTTCGCGGAGCCGACGGGCTGTGGGAAGGGCATCGCCTCGAGGAGGTCGCGACCCCGGAGGCCTTCGCCCGGCAACCGCAGTTGGTGCAGCGGTTCTATAACGAGCGACGGCGGAATCTGCTCGCCGCGAACGTGGCGCCCAACGCGGCCCATTGTGCGCTGGCCGAACTTGAGCGCCGTTGGCCCGGCGAGTTTTTGTTGGTTACGCAGAACATCGATGACTTGCATCAGCGGGCCGGTTCGCAGCGACTGGTTCCCATGCACGGCGAACTGCTGAAGGTTCGCTGCACGGCATGTGGTGCGCTGCACGAGTGGCGCGACGACGTCGCTGCGGAGTCCGCGTGCCGGTCGTGCCGACGCGCCGATCGCTTGCGGCCGCACGTCGTGTGGTTCGGCGAA
Source organism: Pirellulales bacterium (assembly GCA_019636345.1). Taxonomy (NCBI): domain Bacteria; kingdom Pseudomonadati; phylum Planctomycetota; class Planctomycetia; order Pirellulales; species Pirellulales bacterium. The sequence goes on from JAHBXQ010000008.1 coordinate 19,595, forward strand.
ATGCCGCTGGAACTGGATCGCATCTACGCGGCCCTTGAGAGCGCCGATTTGTTCGTTTCGATCGGAACGTCGGGGCACGTTTACCCCGCGGCGGGGTTTGTCGCCGCCGCGCGACAGTCGGCGGGCGCTTGGACGATCGAGCTCAACGTCGAGCCGAGCGCCGTGGCGACTGACTTCCATGAGCGGCGCCTCGGTCCGGCTAGCGAGACGGTTCCGCAGCTTGTCGCCGAGTTGCTCGCAGTGCGCTGAGGTCGCGGCGGCAACGCTGCGGCAACGGGCGATGGTCTTGGCGTCGAACGTCCATGCAGATGATGGACATTTGGCGCTCGTGCCCTGGGTTGGTCATTTCACGGGACAGGAGTGAAAACGCTTGCAATCCCTGTTTCTTCGTGTAGAACGAGATCAAGTTCAGCGTCAATTCGGCGCTCAACCCCGGGGGGCGAGGTCATTGCGCCGACCCGCTCCGTACGCTTGGCGTCTAGCGCCGTGTCGGCGCTAGACGCCTGCTCTTTTCGCTTTGTCGTTCGATGGCCGCACCCTCAGGCGGGTCGTGCTCGTTCCTTGTCCGTGAATGGTTTCGTTCTCGTCTTGGTTGTTTCGCTGTGCACGATTCGGGCGAGGTCCCGGCGGCGCGGCGATTGTTGTTTCTTCTGTGCGACGTGCTCTTGAAAGGACCGATCTCATGAAAAAGCTCATCTGTGCCGTCTTGGGGACCTGCTTGGTCGCCGCGACTCACGCCTCAGCCGCGACGCTGTTGTTCGACTTCGGCTCCGCGACCACCCCTACCGGCGGCAACTACAATAACATCGATCCCTCGCAGCAGCCGATCCTCAACGCCATCGACTCAAGCGGCGCCCCCACTGGCATCGGCCTGACCAGCAGCGGCTTCAATGAACTGGGCCCGAACACGAACGGCACTCTGGCCCCCGGCGGCGCCGCGGCGATCTTCGACGCGCAGGCGACTCGCGACAACCTGTTCGGTCATTCGACCAACTTCAACGCCCCCTCGCCGCGCCCGCAGGGCTTGTTGAATCTCACCGGGCTCGACGGCTCGGGCGCCACTGCGTATTCATTCACGTTCTTCGGGTCCAGGCTCGGCGTCTCGGACAACCGCGAAACGGCGTATGCCGTCACGGGCGCCAACGCCAGCACGGTCTATCTGGACTCCTCGAACAACGTGAACAACGTGGCCGTCGCCTCGGGAATCGTCCCCACGGCCGGCGGCACGGTGTCGATCACGGTCGGCGCCGGTCCGAACAACACCAACACCGACAGCTTCTTCTACTACCTCGGCGCGATGCAGATCGAGTCGACGCGCGTTCCCGAGCCGGCTTCGATCGCGTTGGGCGTCGTCGGCTTGGCGGGCGTCGCGGTGCGTCGGCGTCTGCGGGTCTCGTAGTCGGTTTCTCCTTTCACGTCACTCGTGCTTGCAGGGAGTACCCGCAATGAGACTTCACATGCGCCGCTGGCGAGCAGTCGCCAGCTTGACTTGCGTCCTCGCGCTGGCGCTCGGCGACTGTTGTCGGGCGGCGGATCCGAAGGACATCCTGTGGTACGGCAACAGCTTTACCAACGCCACTTGCTGCGGCAGCAGCGTCTCGGTCCCGGTGACGCTGGGGGCCCTGGCCGTCGCCGCGGGGCATCCGGCGCCGCGAAATCGCAACGCGGCGGTCAACGGTCAGTCGCTTCAGTTCCATCTCACGTCGAACACGGGCGTCATCACGACCGGCATCGTGGCCGGCGAGCAGTGGGAGCACGTCGTCCTGCAGGACTTCTCGACGATTCCGACCCACATCGGCAACATGGCGCAGCACTTGTCGAGTTCGCTGGGGCTGTATCAGGCCGTGGCGGCTCACAGCCCCGGGGTCCAGGCGGTCATGTACGAGACCTGGGCCCGCGGGTACGGCAACGGGTTCTACACGGGCGGTTCGCCCGCGTTTCCCGGCGGCCCCGCGCAAATGCAACAGGAGCTGCGCGACGGCTATCAGGCGTCGACCGCCAACATCCAGTCGGTCGGCGGACCTCAAGCGGCCCGGTTGGCCGCGGCGGGGGACGCGTGGGAATTGGCCAACTGGCCCGCCAATTTCTACGGCGACGGCGACTACCACGCCAGCAATCGCGGCACGTTGCTCAACGCCCTGGTGCTGTACACGGCGATCTACGACGACCCGACGACCAGCGACATCAACCTCAGCACGATTCTGACTCCGCTGGGGCTGACGGCGGCCGACGGGGTGTTCCTCACCGGCTTGGCCGATACGATCGCCGCCCGGCAGATTCCGGAACCGACGACGCTCGCTCTGGCGGTTCTCGGTGCGCTGGGGGCGGCGTGGCGAGCCCGCCGCCGGGCGTGATCGGGTCGACAAAGCTCCCGACCGGTCGGCGCGCGTCGCCGGCCGGTCGCGGAGCCGCGGTCGGTCTCGTGCCATGACCGGATTGTGCAACTGCGATCACGCCGTGTTGGTTTTCTTGGAATCGAGCCCCGGGCTGCGTTCCTTGTTTCCAGGGCGCTGGCAGTTGCATAATCATGATGTCAGCGAGGCCGTTCGATCGTCTTTGAGGAACCCGCGCGCGATGCATCGAGTTCTTGTCAGCGGTTGGCGTCTGGCCCTGGTCCTGGCGGCGTTGCCGACGGCCGTGCGCGGCGAGTCTCGCGCCGTGCTCGACGACTTCAGCGATCCCGCGCGCTGGCAAGTGCAGGCCGCCGACGGCGTCGATCTGCACGTGAGCAGCGAGCCGCAAGCCGACGGAACCGGCGCCGCGTTGCGACTCGACTTTCAGTTCGTCACCGGCGCGGGCTATGCCGGAGTCCGCCGCGCCGTACCGCTCGAACTGCCGGCGAACTTTGAGCTGGCGTTCTCGGTGCGCGGCGACTTGCCGAAGAACAATCTTGAGGTCAAGCTCGTCGATCCTGGCGGCGAGAACGTCTGGTGGGTCAATCGGCGGGGGTTCGAATTTCCCCGCGAGGCCGTGCGGCTCGCCTCGCGTCGCCGCCATTTCGAGTTCGCCTGGGGACCGTCCAGCGCCCCGCTCTCGCACGCCTCGGCGCTCGAGATCGTCGTCGCGTCGGCCGAAGGGGGGCGCGGAACGGTGTGGCTCGAGGACTTGACGTTTCGGCCGCTTCCGGAGACCCGGCCGTACGACGGGACGCCGACCGCCGCGGCAAGCTCGGCCGCCGAGGAGCATCCCCCCCAGGCGGCGCTCGACGGCCGGCCTGAAACCGCCTGGCGCCCCGCGGCAGCCGACCCTCAGCCGAGCTTGACGATCGACTTCGGCCAGCCGCGCGAGTTCGGCGGACTGGTCGTGCATTGGGACGAAGCAGCGTACGCGCGCCGCTATGCGGTCGAGCTGTCGGACGACGGCAGCGCGTGGACGCAGGTTCGCGCGGTCGACGCAAACTCGGGGCGGCCGCAGTTCTTGTCGCTGCCCGACGCCGAGGCGCGGGCGGTGCGACTCGTTTTTTCCGCCGATGCGAGCGGCGAACCGCCGGCAATTCGCGAGATCGAGGTCCTGCCGCTGGAAACGACGCAGCATGCGAATTCGCTCTGGCGAGAAATCGCCGACCGGGCGCCACGCGGACGGTACCCGCGCACCATCGCAGGCGAGGGGGGCTTTTGGACCATCGTCGGCGTCCCGGCCGACGAACATGAGGCGCTGGTCTCGGAGGACGGAGCGGTCGAGGTCGACAAGCAGGCGTTTTCGATCGAGCCGCTGGTGAAGCTGGGGGGGCGGCTGTTCACGTGGGCCGACGCTGCCGAGACGACGCACTCGTTGGCCGCGGGGTTCGTGCCGGTTCCGACGGTCGAGCAGCGATTCGACGACGTGCGACTGAGCGTCACGGCCGCGGCCGACGGGGCGGCCGGACGTTCGGCGCTGACGCTGCTGTACACGGCGACCAACGCAAGCCATGCGCCGGTCGAGGGCGCCTTGCTGCTCGCCCTGCGACCGTTTCAGGTGAACCCGCCGTACCAGTGGCTCAACACGCCGGGGGGAGCGGCGCCGGTCGAGCGAATCGAGCTCGACGCCGCGAAGCGCGAGGTGCGCATCGACGGCCGGGTGGCGGCGCTCGGCGCCACGCCCGACGCGTGCGGAGCCGCGACGTTTGACGAGGGGGAAGCAGTCGAGTTTCTGTTCGCGGGCGCCATGCCGCCTCACGCCGCGGTCGCCGATTTGCAGCGCGGGGCGTCGGCCGCGGTGCAATACGACTTCCGCCTGTCGCCCGGCGAAAGCCGCTCGTGGGCCGTGGTCGTGCCGTTTGGCGCCGAGAGGGCGGTCGTTCGCGAACTGGCTGACGAATTGCTCGCCGCGGCGAACCCGGTGCGGCACGTCCGCGAGCGCCAGCAGGCGACGATCGACCGCTGGCGGCAGGCCGTTTCGACTGTCGAGCTCCTCTTTCCCGCGGAGGCGGCCGACGTGGCCGACGCGGTTCGTTCGACGCTCGCCTACGTGCTGATCAACCAGGACGGACGAGCGATTCACCCTGGCTCGCGTTCGTACGAACGATCGTGGATTCGCGACGGGTCGCTCACCTCGGCGGCGCTGTTGCGGTTCGGGCTCACGCGCGAGGCCCGGGAGTTCGTCGACTGGTACGCCGACTTCCAGTTCGCCGACGGCAAGGTGCCGTGCGTCGTCGACCGGCGCGGCCCCGACCCCGTGCCCGAGAACGACAGCCACGGCCAGTACGTCATGGCGGTGATGAACGTCTACCGCTTTACGGGGGACGAAGAGTTTCTGCGCCGCCACTGGCCGCACGTGCGCCGAGCCGTGGCGTACATCGAACAGTTGCGATTGCAGCGAATGACGGGCGAGTTCGTCGCGAGCGGCGCCTTCACGCGGCAAGAGCCGGGCAAGCCTCCCGTCAAGCTGCGGGCGTTCTACGGGATCATGCCCGAGTCGATCAGCCACGAGGGGTACTCGGCCAAGCCGATGCATTCGTACTGGGACGACTTCTTCACGCTCAAGGGGCTGAAGGACGCCGCCGAGATGGCCCACGTGCAGGGCGACCGGGCCCAAGGCGTCCAATATCAGGCGCTTGCCGCGGACTTCGCCCGCTCGCTGTACGAGTCGATCCATTGGGCGAGAGCGGATCATCGCATCGACTACATTCCCGGCTGCGTCGAGCTGGGAGACTTTGACGCGACGTCGACGACCGTCGCGCTCTGGCCGTGCGGCGAGCGGCATCGCCTGCCGGCGGACGCCCTGACCCGCACGTTCGACAAGTACTGGGAGCGGTTCGTCAGCCGCCGCGACGATCCCGCGTTCGAGTGGTTCGACTACACCCCATACGAGATGCGCACGATCGGCAGCTTCGTGCTGCTCGACCAGCCGGAGCGAGTCGAACAGACGCTGGCGTACTTCATGGCCGATCGCCGTCCGCCGGCGTGGAACCAGTGGCCGGAGGTGATCTACCGCGAGCCGCGCACCCCGCGGTTCCTCGGCGACTTGCCCCACACGTGGTGCGGGTCCGACTTCGTCAACTCGGTGCGGACGATGCTGCTGTACGAGCGGGACGACGGGGCGGCGGTCCTGCTGGCCGGGGTCCCGGCCGCGTGGCTGTCGCCGCAAGCGATCGGTTTTCGCGACTTGCCGACCTACGGCGGACGATTGTCGTGCACGTTGGCCCAGACGGACGGAGTCACGGAGCGGTTCGTCGCCGAGTTGAGCGGAACCTGCCCCGTGCCGGCCGGCAAGCTGCGGCTGAGCGTGCCGGGCCGTCGCGTCGAGCGGGCGACGCTCGGCGGCGCCCCGGCCGAGGTCGACGCCGACGGCCGCGTGATCGTCGATCGCCTGCCGGCGCGGGTTGAGATCGCCGCGACGAGTCCGCGCTCGTAAGCGGACTTTGGGCGACTGCTCTTACGGCTTCGGCCCCAGGCAGAACAGCGTCTGCTCAGAACGGATGTAGAGTCGTCCGTCGGCCACCGCCGGGGTGGCGGTCACCGACTCGCCCAGATCGGTCTTGCCGAGCGGACGGTACGTGCGGTCGGCCGCCAGGACGTGCACCTGGCCGTCGAGCGAGATTCCGTAGATCGCGTCGCCCACGAGCACCGGCGAACTGTGGAAGTTGCCGCCGACTCGCCGCGTCCAATGCGGCTCGCCGGTGGCGACGTCGAGGCACGACACGGTCCCCCGATCGTGCCACAGAAAGACCAGATCGCCGACGACCAGCGGCGTGGGGATGTTCGGCACTCCCTTCTTCACGCGGTAGACCTCCTGCGGCTCGCCCGTCCCCGCGGGGCAGCGGACGGCGATCAGGTGGAGGCCGTTGTTGCCCGAGCCGCACGAGGCCAGGACCAAATCGCCGGCCAGCACGGGCGAGCTGACGCAGCGATCGGGGAGATCGCCGGCGAGCGCGTTCCAGACCGCCTCGCCGCTCGCGGGGTCAAGCGCCGTGACCCCCGCCCCCATGCTGACGGCCAGCACGAGCGTTCGCTCGTCGTGTCGGCGCAAGCAAGGGGTGGCGTAAGTCGTCTTGCCCGGCGAGCGCGGGAGGCGCCACAGTTCCAGACCCGTGCGGCGGTCGAAGCCCAACACCTCGCTGTCGGCGGCGTCGGCGGTCTGGTTGTCGAGCACGACGACGTCCCCCACGACCACCGGCGACGTGCCGTAGCCGTGGCGCTCGGCCAGTCGGGCGACCCGGTGCTCCCAAATCTCGTCGCCGTCGTGCCCGAGCGCGGCCAAGTGGACGTCGTCCCCCGACTTCCATGCCAAGTAGATCGCCTCGGCGTCGACCGCCGGCGTGGGAGTCGCGAAGCTGTTGGTGGCGTGTTGCGGGTGCGGGGCCGCGGGCCGGCGCTTCTGCCAGATTTCGTCGCCGGCGGCTGCGTCGAGACACAGGGCGATCTGCTCGCCCGTCGCGGGATCGGCCGACGTGAGATAGACCCGCCCCTCCCACACGACCGGCGAGCTGTGTCCCAACCCCGGCAACGACGCGCGCCACAGGTAATCGTCCGCGGTCCACTCGACCGGCAGCCCGGGCGCTTCGCTCCGCCCGTCGCCGTTGTCGCCGCGAAACCGGGGCCAGTTTTCGGCGGAGACGACCGAACCCCAGACCGCCGCCATCAACGCCGCTGCGAGAGCTGCCGAACGTGACATGGGATGTCGCCTTGGGAAAAATCGCCTGGACGGGCCCGCGTCGCTCGCTGGTCGGACCGCGAGTCGCCATGATACTCGCCGCGCGAAGTTTCTTGCGACCGCGGGAGCCGCAACCCGCCGGACATCGTGATCTGCCGCACCTTCGCTCCCGTTTTCGACAGGGCGGGACGCCCTGCCCCGAATCGCGGATTCAATTGGCGATCGTCGCCGCGGGGTTGGCAAGCGCCGCCTGCCGCGCCGCGGCAGTCTGGACGAACACGGGCCAGACCCGGTCGGCGAACTCCTGGGGCTCGACGAACCCTTCGATGCGCTGCAGCAATTGGCTGTCGGACGAGATCACGAGCGTCGTCGGATACGACCGCACCCCCAGGCGCTTCGCCAGCTCCGGCGCGTGCGACGCATTCAGCACGACCGGTTCGCTTGAACCGACGACGCTGTCGCGAATCTGCGGGTGGGCGAACGTTTCGCGAACCATCTTCTTGCAGAAGGCGCAGTTGTTCGAGGTGACGAACACCAGCATCGGTCGTCCGGTCGTGCGGGTCGCTTGCCAGGCGCGTTGAACGTCGACGTGACGAAACAAGGGCGGCTCGCGTCGGGTCTCCTCCCCGACGGGCCGGACCGTCGCCGAGCCCGTCGGGCCGGCAGGGGCTTGGCCTCGCGCGAGCGAAGGCGCCAGCAGCAAAGCAAGCGAGATTGCACAGAGCAAGGATCGCATGGGGGAGTCTTTCCAGTCGGAGAGCGTGGCCGAGGCCCGACCGAGCACGCCGGGCGATGAAAAACATATCGGTATATTTCGATATATTACCACATGAAATCTGCTCGGATTCGACCAGTCTCCGGGGGGCGCCGCGCCAGTCGGTGCGCCGTTCCGCTGAGGACAACGACGACCTCCCTCTTTCCGAGTAGCCCGGCCGTTTGCCGGCAATGCTTGCCCAATCCTCGATCCCGGGGGTAGGTTTTTGGAAAGAGGAGCGTGACACGCCCCGCCCCAACGGGCCTATCGACCTGAGCCCCTGCGCCCGGGCCGTCGCCACGGGGCGCTTGCTCGTCATCGTCTCCCCACGACTTCTCACGAGGCGCCGCCATGAACGCCGCTCGGTTGTTCGCCCCGTTGCTCCTGACGCTCCCCGTCGTTTGTCCCCCGTCCGCCCAGGCAAGCGACGGGCCGGACGCTCTCCGCTCCTATCGCTTCGTCCCGGCGCTCAGCACGCTGCGCGAGTCGGGCGGGTTCGCCGGGTTCGTCACCGACTTCACGATCCGCGGCTCGTTCGACTTCGTCACGTATTACGGCTACGGCTCGGGCCCGGAGCCGTCGATCGTCCGCAAGGCGTTGTTCGACGACGTTGAAGCCTGGGCGTCGCACCCGATTCTGGCGTACGTGCTGAACGTCGATCGCGAACTGGGGCTGTCGACCCTTTCCGGGACGCTGGCGCCGTTGGGGCTGCCGATCGACGTCTACCGCTTCACCGGCTCGAACGACGACGGGCATCCGGTCGAGCTGTACACGGCCTCGGTCGGCCGGTGGCTCTACCTGCGCGGCGAGACGAGCCCCCCGTGCTGCGACTTCTTCAAGTACGAGGTGCGGGCCGTCGCCCGACTCGCCACGCTCGCCGATCGCAATCGCGACGGGCAGGTCGATCGCGGCGACCTGACGCAGTGGGGGAGCGATTTCGGACTGCCGGCGGCGGCGGCGTTGGACGACTCGAACGCCCTCGGCGCCGGCGTGGTCGACGGCGGCGACTTCCTCGCTTGGCAGCGCGAGGCGAGCGCAGCCCCGCCCGACTTTGCGACCCTCGACGCGGCGATCTCCGCCGCTTTGGCGTCGTCGAGCGACGCCGCGACGATCGCGTCCGTCGCCGTGGCGCCCGAACCGGCGACTCTGATCCTCGGGATCGTCGCGGCGGGATTGGCCTGGGGGCGTCGAAGCCGTCGTCGCCCCGTCACTCCAGCGTGATCAGCAAATCCCCCGTCTCGACCTGCGTCCCCGCGGCGACGTGAACGTCTTTCACCTTGCCTTCGGCCTCGGCGAGGATGGTGGTTTCCATCTTCATCGCTTCCAGGGTGAGCAGCTTCTGCCCCGCCACGACGCGGTCGCCGGGCTGGGCGGCGACGACGACCACCAGCCCCGGCATGCCGGCGCCGAGGTGCTTGGGGTTCTTCGGGTCGGCCTTGGTCCGCTGGACGACGTCCCCCTCGAGCGCATGGTCGGGGACCGTCACCTCGCGCGGCTGGCCGTTGAGCTCGAAGAAGACGCTCCGCGTGCCGTCGTGATGGGCGTCTCCCACGGTCAGGAACTTGAAGATCAGCGTCTTGCCCGGCTCGATGTCGACCGCGATCTCCTCGCCCGGTTGCATGCCGTGGAAGAACACCGGGGTGGGCAACACGCTGACGTCGGCGAACTGCCGCTGGTGCTCGGCGAACTGCTCGAACACTTGCGGGTACATCAAGTAACTGACGACGTCTTGCGAGGTCGGCTCGCGGTCGACGAGCGCGGCGACCGACGCGCGGGTCTTTGCGAGGTCGGCGGGGGGAAGGCTCTCGCCGGGCCGGCCCTCCAGCGGCTTCTCCCCGCGGAGGATCCGGTCGCGGACCTCGGGGGGGAAGCCCCCTTCGACCTGCCCCATCCGGCCCCCCAACAGGTCGAGCACCGACCGCGGGAACGCCAATTCGCGATTGCCGGCCATCAGTTCGTCGCAGCTTAGGTCGTTGGCCACCAGGAACAGGGCCATGTCCCCCACCGCCTTCGAGGTGGGGGTCACCTTGACGATGTCGCCGAACAACCGGTTCACGTCGGCGTACATCCGGCACACCTCGGGCCAGCGAGACGACAGCCCCAACGACTGGGCCTGCTGGAACAAATTGGTGTATTGACCCCCAGGCATTTCGTGCTGGTACAAATCCGATCCCGCGGCGAGCACGGGGCTCTCGAACGCGGCGTAGAATTCGCGGGTCTCGCGCCAGTACTCGCTGATCTCGTCGAGCGCCGCGCCGCGGAGCGACCCCTCGCGAGGCGTGTGGCGCAGCCCCTCGACCAGCGTGTTGAGATTCGGTTGCGAGGTTCCCCCCGACATCGCGGCGATCGCGGCGTCGGCGACGTCGAGCCCGGCGCCGGCGGCGTTGAGGATCGTCGCCGCCTGCACGCCCCCCGTGTCGTGGGTGTGGAAGTGGATCGGCAGCCCCGTCTCGTCGCGCAGGGCTTTCACCAATACGGCCGCCGCGTGCGGCTTGCACAGCCCGGCCATGTCTTTGATCGCCAGAATGTTGGCGCCAAGTTGCTTGAGCTCCTTGGCCAGGGCGACGTAGTACTTGAGGTCGTACTTGGGGCGCCGAGGGTCGAGGATGTCGCCCGTGTAACAGATGGCCGCCTCGCACACGGCGCCCGCCTCGCGCGTCGCCTCCATGGCGACCCGCATGTTGGGGGTCCAGTTCAGGGCGTCGAAGATGCGAAACACGTCGATCCCCGCCGCGGCCGCCTCGCGGACGCACTCACGGACCAGGTTGTCGGGGTAGTTGGCGTACCCCATGGCGCTCGACGCGCGGAGCAGCATCTGGAACAGGATATTGGGAATCCGCGTCCGCAGCTGCTCGAGCCGCTGCCAGGGAGACTCCTTGAGAAACCGCATCGAGACGTCGAACGTCGCCCCGCCCCACATCTCCAGCGAGAACAAATCGGCGCAGTGATGGGCGTAGGCGTCGGCGATTTGCAGCAGGTCGTACGTGCGAACCCGAGTCGCCAGCAGCGACTGGTGGGCGTCGCGCATCGTCGTGTCGGTCCACAACAGCGGCTTCTGCTCGCGAATCCACGCGCAGAACTTCTCGACCCCCAACTCCTTCAGCCGGTCGCGCGTGCCGCGCGGCAGCGGCGCAGCCGAGTCGATCGCGGGGACCTGGGCCGGCTCGCGTCGCTTGGCGACCGGGGCGTCCTTGACGCTTGGGTTGCCGTTGACGATGCAATCGCCGACGTACTGCATCAGCTTGGTCGCCCGATCGCGCCGCGGCTGGAACTCGAACAACTGCGGCGACTCGTCGATGAATCGCGTCGTGCACTGCCCCGCCAGAAACGTGGGGTCGGTCACCAACCGCACCAGGAACGGGATGTTCGTCTTGACGCCGCGGATGCGGAACTCCTGCAGGACGCGCTCCATGCGCCCCGCGGCCTCGACGAACTGGCGCCCCCAGCAGCTTACCTTCACCAGCAGCGAGTCGTAGAACGGGAAGACCACGGCGCCGGAGAACGCAGTCCCCCCGTCGAGCCGCACCCCCATGCCGCCCGACGAACGATAATGGGTCAGCTTGCCGTAGTCGGGCATGAACTTGTTGGCCGGGTCTTCGGTGGTCACGCGGCACTGGATCGCGAAGCCGGTCGTCGCGATGTCCTCCTGCGCGGGCAGGCCGACGACCTCGCCGTCGAGCCGCTCTCCCTGGGCGACCAGGATTTGCGATCGCACCACGTCGACCCCTGTCACCTCCTCGGTGACGGTGTGTTCGACCTGAATCCGCGGGTTGACCTCGATGAAGTAGATTTCGTTCGTGTCCGCGTCGAGGAGGAACTCGACCGTGCCGGCGTTGTCGTAGCTCACCTCGCGACCGATCGCCAGCGCCGCGTCGCACAGCTTCTGCCGCACCGCGGGAGCGAGGTTGGGCGCGGGCGCGATCTCGACCACCTTCTGGTGGCGGCGCTGCACGCTGCAGTCGCGCTCGAACAGGTGGACCAGGTTGCCGTGGCCGTCCCCCAGCAACTGCACCTCGATGTGCCGGGCGCGGGTGATGAACTTTTCGACGAAGATCTCGTCGCTGCCGAACGCCGTGAGCGACTCGCGCCGCGCCGCCTCGAAGGCGTCGGCGAAGTCCTCGGCCCGCGGGACGACCCGCATGCCGCGCCCCCCGCCGCCGTGAGCCGCCTTGAGGATCACGGGGAACTTCAGCGTCTCGGCCGTCTTGAGCCCGTCGGCCGCGTCGCGGATCGGCGCGTCGCTCCCCCCCAGCACGGGGACGCCGACCTTGGTCGCCACGCGGCGCGCCGACAGCTTGTCGCCAAGCTGTTCGAGCAGCTCGGTCCGCGGGCCGACGAACGCGATCCCGTGAGCGCGACAGGCCCGCGCGAACCGCGGGTTCTCGGACAAAAAGCCGTAGCCCGGGTGGATCGCGTCGATCTCGCGCTCGACGGCCAACTCGACGATCCGCTCGACGTCGAGATACGCGGCCAACGGCTTGCCCGGCTCGCCGATCGGGTACGCCTCGTCCGCCTTGAACCGATGGAGCGCGTACCGATCCTCGTGCGAGTACATCGCCACGGTGCGAATGCCCAACTCATGGGCGCTGCGGAAGACGCGAATGGCGATCTCGCTGCGATTGGCGGCGAGCAAACGACGAATGGGCTTCATGCGAGACGACTGGCGGCAAGAGGACGAGACGGCAAGCGCGCAGATCGCCCAGTATACCCTGCCCCGGCAGGGTGCGGCAGAGTCGCGGCGGCGGCGAAAAAGCTTGTGCGCGGGCGTGAAGGCGCACAGCAAGCGGAACGACCCCGTTCACCTGCTGCGGCGGCTGGTAAGACGTTGAACTCTGAAAAACCGTCCTGCCGCCGCGGCCAGGTGCAACGGCTGGTTCGCGGCGGCACGCCTAGCCAACCAACCGCCTCGCGATTACAGCGGGCGACACCCCAGAGAATGCGAACTGAAGACCGGCTCGGAATGGCTGGATGCCATCCGGGTTCTTCGACACAAAGAAGAAGCTTGCGGCCTGTGACTGATATGCAAACGCTGCGAGGCCCGCAGTCGTCAGCATACGCAAGCCATGCCAGACGTATGGATTCGCAGACGGCGGAACGTCATTGAGCCTAGGGTTCGGCCAGTATTGATGTCTGTAAACGATCAATGCCTGCCGATTGCAGAGCATTGCAGCAAGCTCGGTGATCAGGATCTTCTTCTCGGACTTGCCGTTATGGTGCGTGTAGAAACCAGTGTCGGGATCCAGGAACAAGAAGCGATGGTTGATAGCCCCCACCGCTGCGACCCACTTTTGTCGTTTGCCGGGGTCATTGGAAGAGGGCACATTCACGAAGCCACCGGGTTTCCAGAACGTGCGGTCGGCAGGAATCCCAATCGCGGTCTCGAAAACTGCCTTCTCGGCATCGGCCCAGGGCCCGTCGGTGGTCATTGGAACGCAGGCGATGGAGCCAGCAACCTCTGCAGGCAACAAGCGGAAAACGAGTGCCTTCAACCCGTCGAGGCTGTCGAGAAGGTATTCCCGGTTCATGACGCCTCCACCAGCGAACGACCAAGGTAACCCGGCGGCGGCCAAGCAACGTTGATTTCAGAACCCGCTCGATCCGCCGCTCGGGTTCACCGCTTTGTTCGGTCACTCTCTCTTGTTGGCGTCGCGCTCGGATTTCTGCTGTTTCAGTTTCTCAGCCATCTCCTGCGGAAGCGCGATTACGGCAGCCTTTTGACGGAGTGCTTCAATCTCGGTGTCGTCAAGTTCACGGCCAAGACGTTGTGCTTGAATCTGCGTGAGTTCCTCGAAGCTTGGGACAAACACCAGCATAAGTCCGTTGGGATTAGGAAGCTTCGAGAGGTCACCAAATGCGCCAACTTGTGATTCGCGAAGTGTTCCGTCATCGGTGACCGGTGATGGTCTTTCTTGTGGCTGTTTTGGTGCCGCTTCCGCCACTGTGGCAAACTTTCGGATCGTCAAATGGTCGCACAGCGAGTCAGTGTCTCGTATTCCCGCGGCGCTTACCAACGCATCTTCACTGATCGTGATGCCAAAACGATCCTCGACTTCCATCGTGATTTCAACGAGATCAAGGTCATCGGCACCGACGCCGCCAAAGGTCATCTCTGGAATTACGTCTGCGTCTTTTAGGCCGAGCTGTTTAGCGATGATGGATTGAACGTTTGCCAACATTGACGAATGCGGTGCTATCGTCTCGGGTGCTCGCGACGGGCCGCACCCGGCGATAACACTGGCGATCAGAAGTATGCCGAGGCGCGCCATGATGTTTGTGACCGAACGGCGGCGTTGACCGGGCCGCCGCCGATCAACATTGACCTCACGAACGACGCGATCGGCGGCTCCGCGTCCAACGCGTTATTATACCGCATCCGATCTTGTGATCAACGTTGCCGCCTCTCGACAACAATCTTTTGACCTTGACAAGCGATGCGCAGACTAGAATTCAATTTTGTCTCGAATTTCTTGCCACTCCTCCCATATGCGTTCAGGATCCATCCGGTGGACGGGCACCTGACTGTCGAGCGATTCGTAGAATTTCCGGGCTTGAGCTTTGGTCATTTGCACAGACACAGTGGAATCGCGAACAGCAAGTACCTCCGCCTCGGTAGAGGCGAGCCTTTCTGTCGCTCCTTGCCAGCGAGCAACGTCATTAACGGATTTAGATAGACCTTGACGGTCGGTTCTTCTCCGCCCATGGCATTCTCTTGTGATTGTGTAGGCGAAACGGATGATTCAGTAGTTGGTGCAACAGACGGTTCTGGGCGTGGCGTGGTGGATGCGTTGCAACCGATGAGAAAGCATGATAACGCTACGATTGCAGGTCGATGGGCAAGTTGAAACGACATTGTGTTTCTCACGGGTATAACAAGCATTCTACGGCTCAGCGCCGCATAGCGCCTGACAGGAAGGAATTATGTGGCATGCAGACGTCTAGCACAGGCCTGCCGCCGCTCCACTCCTCGACGGAACTCCTGTTACGGCAACATCGTATCGGCGACCGACCCCCTCGACAAGTTTCTGCAAAGGGGGCGCGGCGCCGTTGAGTACGCCGTTGTCCGGTGTGATCCAGCCGAACTCCGTCCGAAGAGATCGGAAGCTACTTGGCTGCTTGATCGGTTTCGAGACAAGATGCGTTCGCTTCATGACGCCGGGCGCGTCATCGACGCCGGGTCCAACAGTTCGTTGAGCTTGTCCTCGGGGACCAGCTTTTCGGCGAGCACGAGTTGGCGGATCGTCGTGTTCTCTTTGAACGCCTGCTTGGCGAGTTGGGCGCACTTTTCGTAGCCCAGCACCGGGGCGAGGCTGGTGACCATCATCAGCGATTGGTCGATCAGCGCTTCGCAGCGGTCTGCGTTGCAGACGAGCCCCGTGAGCAGTTTGTCGACGAACACGTTCGAGACGTTCGCCAGCAGCTTGACCGACTCGACGAAGGCGTCGATCATCACCGGCATCGCGACGTTGAGCTCGAACAGCGAGCCGACGCCCCCCAAGCCCGAGGTGGTGACCACCGCGTCGTTGCCGATCACGCGGCAGGCGACCTGGATGACCGATTCGCAGATGACCGGGTTCACTTTGCCCGGCATGATCGAGCTGCCCGGTTGCGTCTCGGGGAGCAACAGCTCGAAGATCCCGCACCGCGGGCCGCTCCCCAGCCAGCGGATGTCGTTGGCGATCTTCGTGAGCGACACGGCGATCGTCTTCAGCTCGGCGTGTGCGGCGACGAACGAGTCCTTGGCGGCCTGGGCCTCGGGGTGGTTCTCGGCCTCCTTGAACTCGATCCCCAGATCCGTTGACAAGGCCGCGCACACCTTCTCGGCGAATTGCGGATGGGTGTTGATTCCCGTGCCGACCGCGGTGCCGCCGATCGGCATGTTCTCCAACAGCCGCGCCAGCGCCCGGCCGGCTCGCGTCGCCGCGTAGCCGGCCTGGGCCGCGTACCCGCCAAAGACCTGCCCCACGCGGATCGGCGTGGCGTCCATCAGGTGGGTGCGGCCGATCTTGATCACGGAATCCCACTGGGAGGCCTTCTCGTCGAGGGCCGCGGCGAGTCGGTTCAGCGCCGGGACGAGGGCCTGCTGCAACTGGACCGCCCCCGCGATGTGCATCGCCGCGGGGAAGGTGTCGTTCGAGGACTGGCCCATGTTGACGTGATCGTTGGGGTGAACCGCCCCGTCGGAGCCCTTGGCCCCCAGCCCGAGCCCGAGCCGCTGGTTAGCGAGGTTCGCAATCACCTCGTTGGCGTTCATGTTGGTCGAGGTGCCCGACCCGGTCTGGTAGACGTCGACCGGGAAGTGGACGTCGAACTTGCCCGCGGCCACGTCCTGGGCGGCGGCGACGATCGCCTCGGCCCGCTTGGCGTCGAGCTTGCCCAGTTCGCGATTGGCGATCGCGCAGGCCGCCTTGAGAAGTCCGAACGCATGGATCACCGTCGCGGGGACCGGCTCGAACGAGACCGGAAAGTTGTCGACGGCCCGGGCGGTCGACGCGCCGTACAGCGCATCTTCGGGGACCTGCATCTCGCCCATCGTGTCGCGTTCAACGCGGAATTTGGTCATCGGAGCCTCGCGGAAATGTGGGATGTGCGGTGTTTGACTGTTGAACTGCGAACACGTTGCGAGCCGCGGCGTCCCCGCCCGCGGCGCGCCGGAACTCATGGCCAGTCCTCGACCATCACGGTGTCGTCATGCTCGTACGCCGGGGCGCAGCAGCAGAGAAACCGCAGCGTCTCGGAGCCGATGTTCGTAATCTGGTGCCGTCGGCCGGGGAGAATCGCAATCGCGTCGCCGGGGCCGACGTCGCGAGTCTCTGTTTCGATCTGCATCCGCCCGCGTCCTTCCAGCAGGTAGTAAATCTCTTCGCATTGCGGGTGAACATGGGGCGCGGTCGCGGCTCCCGGCGGCAACCGGGCCTCGGCGAGGCTCTGGTTGCGGATCGCCGAATTGCGGTGCGCCAGCAGCTCGCGGATTTCCGAACCGTCCTTGGTGGCGAACGGCGGCGCGGCGGCAAGGTTGATCACGTCCATGGCGGCACGCGGGGCGAGGAAAGCAAGTCGCGGGCCAAACGGCCGAGCCCCATTCTCCGCCCAGAACCCCGCGCGCTCAATCCGTGCCGTGCGCGTTTTCCGCGCCCGTTTCCGCACACCGTCCGGCCGTACCGAGAAGCGGCCCTCGCGCACAGGCGCGAGGGCGCACAACGCTTCGCCGAGCTTCGCGCCGCTGCGGGAACGAACCGGCGCTACGCTGCGTCGAGTTGGTTGAGATGGACGTCGAGCTGCGGGAAGGGGATCGAGATCCCGGCCCGGTCGAGCTCCAGCTTGATCGCCCGGACGAGGGCCTGCTTGCCGTCGATGAACGCGTCGGTCTTGACCCACCCGCGCACCTGCCAGTCGACGCTCGAGGCCCCGAATCCCAGGAGGACCACCTTCGGCTCGGGCAGCAGTTCGACCAACGGGACGCTCTTGACGGCCGATTCGAGGGCGCGGCGAGTCTCGTCGATGTCGGCGAAGTAGCTGATCCCCACGTCGACGTCGGCCCGCCGGGACTTGTGGTAGGTGATGTTCTCGATCACCGCGCCGAAGATGGAACTGTTGGGAACGATGATCCGCCGATTGTCGGGAGTGTCGAGCGTGGTGGTGAACAGCTCGATCTCGAAGACCTTGGCCGTGTACCCGGCGACGTTGACGATGTCGCCCACCTTGTACGGGCGGAAGATCAGCAGCATCGCCCCCGCGGCGAAGTTGGACAGCGTCCCCTGAAACGCCAGACCGATCGCCAGACCGAAGGCGCCCACCACCGCGGCGAAGCTGGTCGTCTCGATGCCGAAGTAGCTCAGGCAAGTGAGCCCGACGATCAGCAGGATCAGCCACCGCACCAGCTTGGCGAAGAACTTGGTGAGCGTCTCGTCGAACTTGACCCGGGTCATCGCCCGCGAGACGATCGCCGAGGCCCAGCCGGACAAGGTCCAGGCGAGCGACATCAGCACCAGCACGAAGGCGATCCGCAGCCCGTAATACGTGGCGATGTGGAGCCACTCCTCCTGCGTCAGGTGGCGGAAATCGAGCGCGCGAAACTTGGCGAGCGTCTCGGCGCTCCACCGTTTGAACTCGTCGGACGTCTTCAGCGGATCGACGGCCTCGGCGGCCAGCAGGGCAAACATGGCGGTCGTCACGGCAAGCGGGTTGGCGTAGGATGCACAAGCGGAAACGGCCCGGGTAAGTACCGATTTGCCCGCGGCGCGTCGAGCCCGACGCTTTCCCGCCCTGAATCGCTGAATCGCCGATTGCTGCTAGCTGCCGATGAACTTCCTCGCTCACAGTCTGTTCGTCGCCGACGATCCGTATGAAATTGCCGGGGCGGCTGCGCCCGACTGGCTGCCGCTGACGCGGCCTCGGGTGCGGTGCCGATCGCGGTCCGCGGCGCCGTACGTCGAGCACCCTGAACCGGCGGTCGCCGCCCTAGCCCGCGGGATCGTCCGCCACCATGCCGACGACGACTGGTTCCACAACAGCCGGGCGTTCGCCGAGCTGGAATTGCAGCTCGCCCGGGCCGTGCGGCTGGCCACTCGGGACGACGACGGCATGCGGCCGAAGTTTCTCGGGCACATCTTGGTGGAACTGCTGCTGGACGCCGCGCTCGCCGAGCGCGAGCCGGAACTGCTCGACCGCTACTACGACCGCCTCGCCGAGGTCGACCCGAGCGAGGTCGCCCGCCGCGTGAGCGAGTTCGCCGGCGCCGATGCGGGGCAGCTCGGCCGAATCATTCCGCGGTTTTGCGAACTGAGGTTCCTGTTCGACTACGCCGACGACCAGCGGCTTGTGTTCCGGCTGAACCAAGTGATGCAGCGAGTTCGTCTGCCCGAGTTGCCGGAGTCCTTCGCGGCGATTCTTCCCGAGGCTCGGATCGCGGTTGCGGAGCGCACCGACGAACTGCTAGCGGCGCCAGCGGAACTGTGACCTGCTGAGCGAGAACCGCGCCGAGGTCGCTCGCAAGTCGTGGAGAACGACTCAGCTGCGAGATTCGGATTTCGAGCTTCGGCGCCGCGACTTATGATCCCGCTATGGATCCTCCCCAGGCTTCTGCCGACGACGCGGCGCCGCGGTTTTCGATCGAGCGGCTGTCGTCGGCTTTTGCGCGATTGATGGGGGCCCCCGCGGGGCAACCGGCGGTCGCGACGGCGCCCCCCGCGAGCGACGGCACGCTGGTGATCGACGACGGCGAGGCGACGCCCCCCACCCCCCAGATGATCGTCGAGGGGATGTTGTTCGTCGGCCGAGCCGACGGGAGCCCGTTGTCGGCTCGCGAGATTGCCGACCCGATCCGCGGCGTCGACGCCGCCGAGGTCGATGCGATCGTCGCGGGGCTCAACCAATCTTACGCCGCGGCGGGCGCCCCCTACGAAATCGTCGGCGAGTCGCGCGGGTACCGCATGCGCTTGCGGGACGAGTTCGCCTCCGTGCGCCGCCGCCTCCGCGGCGAGACCCGTGCCGCCCGGCTCACCCCCGCGGCGGTCGAGGTGCTGTCGCTGGTGGCTTATCGCCAGGGGATTACGATCAACGACATCGACCGCCTGCGCGGCCATCGCAGCCACTCGATCCTCGCAGGGCTCGTGCGGCGAGAGTTGGTTCGGGTCGAGCGCGGCCGTTCGGACAAGGGGACCGTCGAGGCCCGCTACCACACGACCGAGCGGTTCAACCGAGCGTTCCGCGTCGCCGCGCCGGCCGACTTGCCGCGGAGCGAGGACCTGGACGATTGTTGAGCAGCGGGCGAGGCGAGCAGCCGCACTGCCGGTTGGGGACCAAGACCGGTCGCGAGCCGTAAGTGGAATTGCACGTTCGGGTTAACCCCGCCCCATGCGGCCAGCGCCCTAGTGCCCGGCTGCGGCTTGAGTAAAATCGCGACCTGCCGAACCTGCTGGCCAGGCTGTCCGGAGACCCCGCCTCCCCTTCCCGCCGACGTTGCATGTCCTCTCGCGATCGGGTCCTTGAACTTCGCCGTCACGCGCCGGTGATCCTGCCGTCGCTGCTTCTGTGCGACTTCGGGAATCTTGAGCGCGAGGTCCGCGCGGTCGAGGAAGCCGGCGCTCGGGCGCTCCACCTCGACGTCATGGACGGCGTGTTCGTCGACAACATCACCTACGGCATGCCGATCATCGCCGCCGTGCGCAAGGCGAGCGAACTGCCGCTCGACGTCCATCTGATGATCGACAACCCGATCGACTACGTCGACGCGTTCGCCGATGCGGGGGCGGATCTGCTCACCGTGCACGTCGAGGCGAAGAACCCGCGCGGGGCCCTCGAGACGATCCGCAGGCGAGGGCTCGCCGCGGGGCTCGCGCTCAACCCGGCCACGCCGCTGGAGTCGATCCGCGACCTGCTGCCGTTGTGCGACATGGTGTTGGCGATGAGCGTCCCCCCCGGGTTCGGCGCTCAGCCGTTCGACCCCGTTGCGCTCGAGAAGCTTGAGAAGTTGCGCGACGAGCGAGACGCCGAGTTGCTCTTGGAGATCGACGGCGGGGTCAACGCCGGCACGATCGCCCGTTGCACAGCCGCAGGGGCGACGATGCTGGTCGTCGGTTCTGCGATCTTCAAAGCCGCCGCACCCTACGCCGAGAGCCTCGCCCGCCTGAATCAACTTGCCGGAGCGATGTGAACGGCAAGCCTTCCAGCATCCCAGCGTCTTCGCTTGTCCGCTCAACCGCGTTCGTCCACGTCCCGTTCCAATTTTTTCCCTGACGATCGTTCCCTGCGTCAGCCAGCCCGTCGCTAGCCATGTTTTCTCCGACTCCTGCCGTGTCGCCGTCGACGCTTACCCTGCTGTTGGTGCGCTCGGGGCAGACCGAGTACGAGCGGCAGGGTCGGATTCAGGGGACGCTCGACGTGCCGCTGTGCGAAGACGGCCGAGCCCAGGCCGAGCAGACCGCAGTTGAGCTGAAGGACGCCGTCGCGACGATCGGGGCGCTCTACGCGAGCGATTGCACTTGCGCCGCTCAAACTGCGGCGATCCTCGGCGCGCGTCTCGGGCTCAAACCGAAGCAACTGGCGAAGCTGCAGAACCTCGATCAGGGCCTGTGGCAGGGCCTGCTGGTCAGCGACGTGCGCGACAAGCAGCCGCGGGTGTTCCGCAAATGGCAGGAGGAGCCGGGCGCCGTTTGTCCCCCCGAGGGGGAGACGCTCCAGGACGCCAAGGCGCGAATCCGCACGGCGGTCGCCAAACTCGTCAAGAAGCACAAGACCGGCGCCGTGATCCTGGTGCTC
Organism: Pirellulales bacterium; assembly: GCA_019636345.1. Lineage (NCBI taxonomy): Bacteria > Pseudomonadati > Planctomycetota > Planctomycetia > Pirellulales > Pirellulales bacterium. The sequence continues at coordinate 40,677 of JAHBXQ010000008.1, forward strand.
CCCGACCCGCTGGCGACCGTCGCCCGGGGAGTCCTGTCCGGCGAGGAGATTTGCGACCTTTGGCGCCCGCTCGCCGCGGGGGAACCGTTGTGGCATGCCCTGCCGGCGACAAGCGCGCCATGAGGCTCGCCATGGCTGCCCCGCGGGGGCGTTGATATACTGCTGACTTCGACATCGGGCCGCCGTCGGCGGTGCACATCATGACCCTCCCCGCCGTCGCCATGAGCGAATCCGCGCCGATGAGCGAACCCCCCAAGCCGCCCCGCGAGAAGCGCGGCGTCCCCAGCGGGTTGTGGCTCCGCTGCGAGGGGTGCGGCGCGACGGTCTATCGCAAGACGTGCCAGGAGAACCTCTCCTGCTGCCCCGAGTGCGATTTCCACATGTACATCGGGGCGGTCGATCGCGTGAACTCGGTCCTCGACGCGGGGACCTTCGAGGAGTGGGACGCCGACCTCACGGCCCTCGATCCGCTGGGCTTCTCCGACAAGAAGAAGTACAGCGAGCGGCTGATCTCCGAGCAGAAGCGCACCGGGCTCAAGGACGCGATCCTGACCGGCGCCGGGATGATTCGCGCTCGCCGGGTGGCGTTCGCGGTGACCGACTCGGCGTTCATCATGGGGAGCATGGGGGGGGTCGTCGGCGAGCGGCTTGCCCGGCTCATCGAGCGGGCGACCGAGCAGCGGTTGCCGCTGATCATCGTCAGCGGCTCGGGGGGCGGGGCGCGGATGCACGAGGGGATCTACTCGCTCATGCAAATGGCCAAGGTCTCGGCCGCCCTGGCCCGCTACGACGCGGCCGGGGGACTGTTCATCTCGGTTCTCACTAACCCGACGATGGGGGGGGTCGCCGCGAGCTTCGCCTCGCTGGGGGACGTCACGTTCGCCGAGCCGAAGGCCCTGATCGGCTTCGCCGGCCCGCGCACGATCAAGGCCACCATCCGCATTGAACTCCCCGAAGGCTTCCAGACGAGCGAGTTCCTGCTGGCCCACGGCTACATCGATCGCATCGTGCGCCGCAAGGAGCTCAAGAGCGAGATCGCGCGGGTGATCGATTACTGCGGCAAGCGGTAGCGACGGCTCGAGCGTCCCAGGGCCGATCCGTTGTTCCAACGGACGTGCGGCATGGCCTCGACGGTCCGCCGTCGTGGCCATGCGTTCCCGACGCTTCTCATGCCCACGCGGACGAGGGCATGGCGCCCCGGGGACAACGGATCGGCCCTGGTTGCGTGGTGCACGTCGGTTGCCCGCAACACCTCGGGCACTTACAGTAAGGTTAGGCCGTGTTGCATCGGTCCTCGCTCTCTCGCAATTCCCCACTCTCGCACCCTGACCATTGCCATGGGCCTCGGCGGATTCTTCAAATCGCTGATCGAAGGGGGCAAGGTCGACGTCGCCAAGCGGTTCGAGCTGTTGCGCGAAGCGGTCTCCGGGACGATGAGCGACTTCTACATGGCTCGCGATCGCCAGACCGAGCAGATCGTCGGTCTGAAAATCCTCGACAAGTCGAAGACCGACCAACTGGAGATGCGCTTCCGCGGGCTCGACAAGCCCACCGAGGGCGAAGTCTCGATGTTGTTCAATCACCCGCGGATCGTCACGACCCTGGCTCACGGGCTGACGACCAAGGGCGAGCAGTTCGTCGTCATGGAGTTCCTCGACGGCCCGGGGCTCAACTCGCTCATCGTGGCGAAGAGCCCCCTGCTGGACGGCAACCGGCTCGAACTGGTGCGCGAGGCGGGCGAGGCGCTGATGGTCGTTCATGAGGCGGGGTTCATTCACCGCGACGTCTGTCCGCGGAACTTCGTCTGCACGAAGGACGCCAAGAGCCTCAAGCTGATCGACTTCGGCCTCACCGTGCCGGCCCGCAAGGAGTTCATGCAGCCGGGCATTCGCACGGGGACCCCCAACTACATGGCCCCCGAGGTGGTGCGCCGCAAACCGACCGACCTGCGGCTCGACATTTTCGCGTTCGGCGTGTCGATGTACGAAATGTTCTCGTTCGAGCTCCCCTGGATGCGCGGCAGCGACGGTCTGGCGGCGATGAGCCATGGCCAATCGAAGCCGACGCCGCTGGCGAAGCACTGCCCCTGGATCGAGCCGCGGATCGCCGAGGCGATCCACAAGTGCATCGAGGCGGAGCCGGAGAAGCGCTGGCCGTCGATGAAGGCGTTTCTCAACGCGATCCGCCCCGTGAAGAGCGAGCGGGCGTAGCCGCGCTGCTTCCGCTTCGGATTTCGAGGTTCGTGCACCGGAACGCCGTGGGAAACGGTCGCTTCAGGAGTCTTGCCATGCCGATTCGCGTCTTTGCCGCGGCGATTGTCTCCGCCGTGCTCATGTTCATTTGGGGATTCGTCTATTGGGTCGTGATCGGCGCCGGCGCCCAGACCCTCCAGGCGATCCCCGCGGCCAACGAGCTCGATTTGCTCGCGGTGATGCGCTCCTCGGAGATGGTGACGGGGATGTACGTCTATCCGTTCCCGGCCGACATGAACGACCAGCAGGCCGCAGCGGAGGTCGAACGCCAAGCCGCCGAAGGGCCGCGGTTCCAGCTCGCCTACGTCAAGGAGGGGGGGCCGGCGATGGACGGAAAACTGCTGGGGCTGGGGTTCGCCCACATGGCCCTGGTCGCGCTGCTGACCGCGACGCTCACGGCGCTCGCCGCCGGCGCCTTGCCGACCTTCGGCCGGCGATTCGCGTTCGTGCTGCTGGTCGGGATCATCGCCGCCGTGTGGGCGAACCTCGGCGACGTCGTGTGGTGGATGCACTCGCTCCGCTACGCCGCGGGGAACATCATCTTCTTCGTCGTCGAAGGCGCCCTCATGGCCGCGGCGATTGCGGGCATCGTCAAGCCGAACCGTGAAGCAGGCTGTTGAACCGCGCGCGAGCGACGCCCGAGGGTCGCTGATTGCCGAGCGCGAAGCCCCGGCTATTTGGCTGCTCCAGCGAGCTGCGCTTCCTTCGCCTTGGCGGCGCGGGCTTTCCACGCCTCCTCGATCACCTCGGCGCCCACCAGCCCGTACAGCCGCGGCCGCGGGGGGATGAGCGAGGTGTCGACGTCCTCGTACGACAGGGTCGGCTCGCCGTCGCGATCAAACGTGGCGATCGTGCTCTTGAGCCACTTGCGAGTCCGCGCCTCGAAGTCGTCGCACCACGCCTCGGCCTGACGCTTGCGCTCGGCGGGATCGGTCGCCTTGATCCCCGGCATATCGAAGTCGGGCTTGTAGTGGGCGCCCCGGCATTCGTCGCGGGCGAGCGCCCCTTTGAGGATCGCCTTGGCCAGCGGGAACATGTCCAACAGGCTCTTGGTGAACAGGACGTTCTGATTGGTCCAGTTGCCGGTGTCCGACAGCGAGCAGTGCTGCGCCCGCTCGCACAGTTCGTCGACTTGGCGAATCGCGTCCCGCAGTTGATCGTTGCGGCGCACCACGGTGGCGGCCTTGGTCATCACGTCGCCGAGTTGCTGGTGGATGAGGTAGGGGTTCTCCTTGCCCCCCTCGCGCTTCAGCAGGGCGTCGTGCTCCATCTGCTGTTTGGCCCGTTCGCCGCGAAGAAGCTGTTGGTATTTCTCGTCGCCGGCCGAGTCCTGGAGCGACCCCAGCAACGTCTCGACGCACGGGGCGACGAACAGCCCGCTGAAGATGCACGACAGCAGCGAGTTGGCGCCCAGCCGATTGCCGCCGTGGTACTGGTAATCGCACTCCCCGATGGCGTACAACCCCGGGATGTTCGTCTGGTGGTTGCGCGGCGAACCGGGAACGAGCCCGCCGTCCGCCGCCCGCTCGTAGTCGGCCCACAGGCCTCCCATCGAGTAGTGGACCGCGGGGAAGATCTTCATCGGTTCGTCCCGCGGGTCGACCCCTTGGAACTTCTCGTAAATGTGCAGGATTCCCCCGAGCTTGCGATCAAGTTCGGCTCGCGAGATGTGAGTCAGGTCGAGATAAACGCACTGGCGGTCGCTCTCGACGCTCAGCCCGTCGTTGACGCAGACGTCGAAGATCTCCCGCGTGGCGATGTCGCGGGGGACGAGATTGCCGTACTTGGGGTACCGCTCTTCGAGGAAGTAGTACCGCTCGCTCTCGGGGATTTGCTTCGGGGCGCGCGGATCGTGCGGCTTGCGCGGGACCCACACCCGGCCCCCTTCGCCGCGGGCCGACTCGCTCATCAGGCGGCACTTGTCGGCGCCGGGGATGGCGGTCGGGTGGACCTGGATGAACTCGCCGTTGCCGTACAGCCCCCCCGCCTTGCAGACGCGGGCCGCCGCCGAGCCGGTGCACGCCATCGACATCGTGCTGCGGCCGTAGATCAAACCGCACCCGCCGACGGCCATCACGACCGCGTCGGCCGGAAAGGCGCGAATTTCCATCGTGATCATGTTCTGGCCGATCGCCCCGCGGCAACGACCGTCCTCGGCGATCACCGGGGCGAGGAAATCCCACCCCTCGTACATGCTCACCATCCCCGCGGCATGCCAGCGGCGGACCTGCTCGTCGAGGGCGTACAGCAACTGTTGGCCGGTGGTGGCCCCGGCGAACGCGGTCCGCTTGTACAGCGTGCCGCCGAAGCGGCGCTGGTCGCGGAAGCCCTCGGGGGTGCGATTGAAGGGGACCCCCAACCGATCCATCAGGTCGATGATCCGCGGGGCCCACTCGGTCATTTCCTTGACCGGCGGCTGATGCTGCAGAAAGTCGCCGCCGTAGACCGTGTCGTCAAAGTGCTTCCACTCGTTGTCCCCCTGCTGCCGGGTGAGCTCGTTGACCGAGTTGATCCCCCCCTGGGCGCAGACGCTGTGGGAGCGCTTCACGGGAGTGAGGCTCATCAGGTCGACCGGCACGCCCGCCTCGGCCAGCTTCATCGCCGCCGCGAGCCCCGCCAATCCCCCGCCGACCACCAACACGCGCTGCTTTGCCATCGGTCAACCTGCTCTTCGTTCGCATTGTTCCGCTTGTCGTCTCGCGCAAGGGCGCGCAGGCGCAAAGGGAAACGGGAGTCATGTTTTCAGTCTCAGACCGGCGTCGTCGACGAGGGGCCGACGTGCGCCGATCTTTACTTGCTGTCGCCGGGTTCTGGGGGATGCACGATCTTGTGTTCGTCCGGCAGGATCTTGCCGATCTTGATGTTTTCTTCCCGCAGGGCGGCTTCCTCGGACTGCACGGCTTCGAATTGTTCCGGCGTGGCGACCGCGGCGCGAACTCCCCACAGGGCGCTCAGCCCGACCGCGGCCAGAACGACGCCGAAGGCGCCGCAGACGATCGAGGCCTTTTCCTGGGCCTTGGGGCTCGTCCACACGCCCCAGGTGATGCCCATCGTCCACAGCCCGTTGGCCAGGTGGTAGACGCACGCCAGGACCCCCACGGCGTAGAACGCGGTCATCCACGGCCCCCGCAACGCGGCGCCCGCGGTCGAGGTGGCGTTGTACGGCTTGAACTGGGCGCCCCCCAGCGGCCCGGCGACATGCTCCAGCCAGGGGTCCCAATGGAACCAACCGTGCATGTGGAACACGTGCCACAGGATGAAGAAAAACGCGATCACGCCGGTCGCTCGCTGCAGCGTATAGCGGTAATTGGCGGCGTAGCGGTAGTGATTCGTGTTGGGCAGCGCCCCGGCGACGATCACCATGCCGATGATCGCGTGAAACAGCAGCGGCAGGAAGATGAAACCCCACTCGACGACCGGCAAAATCTTGCCGAGGGCGTGAATGCTGAACACGTTGTTCTGGAACGTGGCGGGACTGTTCAGCACGCTGGCGTTCACGCTCAGGTGAACCACCATGTACGCCCCCACCGGGATGAGCCCGCTGAGCGAGTGGAGCCGGCGGATGAGAAAGTCGTGACGGGCCAGAAACGAGGTCTGCGAGCTGTCCACGGCGGCTGAGTTTCCGTCGGTTTTGCGGGGCGCCAAGGCAAGAAACCCCAGTATAGGGGAGGAAGGAACAGTCGCAAGGACGGCCGACAGCCGGGGATTCGGCCCCCGAACGAGGCGAGTCGACGCCAAGCACGGCAGTTGCGCCGCCGCCGCGGAGCCTTTGTCGGGTGCGCACTCGTTCAAGCCAATTGCGATTGTTTGCGTGTCTCGCGGGCGCTTCGGCGGACGACTCGGCGCGCCTCGATGTCCGTGGTCCGTCGCTGCGGGAAGCCGATTCATTGCCAGGTTTTCCCCCGCGGGGTTTGCCTGATCGGCGCCGCCGGCGCCGGCGGGGCGGGGATTCGCCGCCGGCGTTCCCCGCCCCGGGGCGCGGCTCGTTGTCACTCCGCGCCGGCAGTGCTATCGTGACGGTCCAGCGGCCAGGGATGGCGTGCGCAGCCAGCGTCTCGCATCGTATTCACTCGCCGTCGAGATCGTCCCATGACCGCCCCCGCCTCGCCCCCGCTTCGCCGGGCGCTCTTGAGCGTCAGCGACAAGACGGGGCTCGTCGATTTCGCCCGCGAACTGGTCGCCGCCGGGGTCGAGTTGTTCAGCACCGGCGGAACCCGCCGCGCGCTCGAGGAGGCCGGCCTGCCGGTCCGCGACGTCGCTCAGTACACCGGCTTCCCCGAGATGATGGACGGCCGGGTGAAGACGCTCCACCCGCTGGTGCACGGCGGGCTGCTCTGCCGGCACGATCGCCCCGACGACATGGCGTCGGTCGCGAAGCACGGCATCGCCACGTTCGAGCTGGTCGTGGTGAACCTCTACCCGTTCGAGCAGACCGTCGCCGACCCGAACGTGACGTTCGACGCGGCGATCGAGCAGATCGACATCGGCGGCCCGTCGATGGTCCGTTCGGCGGCCAAGAACCATGCGTTCGTCGCCGTGGCGACCAGCCCCCGGCAGTACGGGCGGATTGTCGAGGAACTGCAAACCTCCGGCTCGACGACCCCCGAGCTGCGGCGCGAGTTGGCCGCCGCGGCGTTCGCCCGCACGGCCGAGTACGACGCGGCGATTGCAAGCTACTTCGCCCGGGTGCAGGACGCCGAGGCCGCCTCGGCCGCGGGGCACGCGGCCCGGCTGTCGCTCACCCTGACTCGCAAGGCCCCGCTGCGGTACGGCGAGAACCCGCATCAATCGGCGGCGCTGTACGCCCTGCCCCATGCCGAGCCGCACGCCTTGGTGAACGCCGAGCAGTTGCACGGCAAGGAGTTGTCGTACAACAACCTGCTGGACCTCGACGCGGCGCTGGCGATCGCCCGCTCGCTGCCGGCGCCGGGGGTGGCGGTCCTCAAGCACAACAACCCCTGCGGCGCCGCGACGGGCGCCACGGTCGCCGAAGCCGCGGCCAAGGCGTGGGAGGGGGACCCGCTCAGCGCGTTCGGCTCGGTCCTGGGCGTGAACGTCCCGGTCGACGAGGCGATGGCCGAGTTCCTGGCCGAGCCGGGCAAGTTCGTCGAGGCGATCGTGGCGCCCGACTTCACTCCGGCGGCGCGCGAGATCCTGACCACCAAGCCCAAGTGGCGCGAAAACGTGCGGCTGCTCCGCGTCGGCGAAATTACCCCCGGCACAGCGGCGATCCAGCTCCGAGCGATCGACGGAGGCTACTTGGCCCAAAACGCCGACGATCTGCCCGACGATCCCGCCCACTGGCAGACCGTGACCGCCGTACAGCCGAGCCGCGCACTGTTGGCCGACCTGGAACTGGCCTGGGCCGTTTGCCGGCACGTGAAATCCAACGCGATCACGCTGGTCCGCGACGGCTCGCTCGTTGGCGCCGGCGCCGGGCAGATGAGCCGCGTCGACTCGGTCGAGATCGCCATCCGCAAGGCCGCCGACCGCAGCGTCGGGGCCGTGCTCGCCTCGGACGCCTTCTTCCCGTTCGACGACTCGATCCACGCGGCGGCCGCCGCCGGGGTCAAGGCGATCATCCAGCCGGGGGGCTCCCGCCGCGACGAGGAGGTCATCGCCGCCTGCAACCAGCACGGCCTGCCGATGATCTTCACCGGCCGCCGGCATTTTCGGCATTAGCGCTTTGCCAGCCCAAAAACTAGCCTTTGACAAAGCGCTCGTGCTTTGCCGGCTTGCCCCCATGCCATGAGCGGACAGAGCGAGCCGCCGGCGCAGCACGCGAGGGTTTCGCCGGCAGAACGGCCAAGCCGGGTCGTGATCCCATTTGCGCCCCTCAATTTGGCAAATGGGATCACGACCACCAAGCCGCCGTCCCAGGCGGAAGTCTGCGGCCCTTCCCCCCTCTTGCTGGCTTTTTTCGGCCTCTTGGGCGATAATCCACGGCATCGCCGTCGATTTCAGTCTGCGCCGTCCCCGGCCCTGTCGCGGGGTCGGGTGCGCTCGTCTTGCGGCGCGGGACCGCCTGCGGTCCCTCAGGGGCACGCTTTGTACGCTAAGTCAGGAACCGGAACGATGAAGAGCTCGACCCGCCTCGCCCCCTTGCCGCGCCGACGCTTCGCGCCTCGATCCCGACATGGTTTCACGCTCGTGGAACTGCTGGTGGTCATCGCGATCATCGGCGTGTTGATGGCGCTGCTCCTGCCGGCGATCGGCGCCGCCCGCGAGAACGCTCGCCGGGCGACCTGCACGAACAACCTCAAGGAGATCGGCCGAGCGTTCGTGGCGCTGACGACCGCGGCGAAGAACAACGAGTTTCCCGGGTTCATTCAGGCTCAGAAGCTCGCGCCCGGAGCGTCCTACCTTCCTCCTCAACATCCTGCAGGTCATCCTGCGGGCAGTGTGATCATCAGTTGGGCAGCGAAGTTGCTGCCGCAGCTCGATCGACAGGGAGAATGGGACACGCTGCTCAGCGGGGGTATGAACAACCTTGGGAACCCGCAGCGAATCGACGCGTTCATCTGCCCGAGCGACGCGAAGACGAATCCCAACTTGGCGTACCTGACCTATAGCGTGAATTGCGGCGCCCCGGACGCCAACGGCTCGGGCCCGGCCGACTTCCCGGCCAACGGCATCTTCTACAACCGACTGCTGAACAACTCGCCGACGGTTCGCTTCGGCACGAAGGACATTAGCGACGGCGCCTCGATGACCCTGCTGGCCAGCGAGAACATCCACAAGGACGAGGATAATTCAAATTGGCTGACACTTTCACCGGGTCTATTGCCTAATCCATCGGGTCAATGGCCTGTTCCCTTGGCTGCGGTCGAGCAGCCGTACGGTTTGACGTGGGTGTTCAACAGTGCGAACCCGTTCGCCCCCTCTCTGGGAGGCACTCCGCAACAGGCGCCGATCAGCAAGTTGCGTGATGCGGACTCGTTGAATACTCCGTTTGCTCAAGCCGAGTCGGTCTACAGCCGGCCGGCGTCGTCGCATCCCGAGGCGGTCGTCATGGTCTTCGTCGACGGGACCGTGCGCACGGTCAAAGATACGATCGAGTATCGGGTCTATCAGCAACTGATGACTCCCAACGGCAGCAAGTGCCGCTGGAACGGGTACGCGGGGACGACCCCCGACGCGGTCATGCCCGAGCCGTTCTACAACATCGGCCAGTCGCTGTCCGAGTCGGACTTCTAGAAGCCGTTCTGGACTGCAATCCATGCGCGGCGGGCGCTAGATCCCGATGTACGACGGCGGCCGTTTCTTGCCGACCGTTGCCTGCTGCGTCGGCGGCTCGCGCCGTCCGCTTGCGGTCTCGATCGCGTCTTGCGCCAGCGGCGCCAGCACGGCTCGCCCCGGCGCGTATCGCCGTTTCGCCGGTTCACGGGGTTTGCTACAAGCGGTCCCCTATGCGGGCTGCTGCGAACCATCCGCCGTATGACTTTGCGATCGTCGGGGCCGGGCTGTTCGGCTCGGTCTTTGCGCGCTGCGCCGCCGATGCGGGCAAGCGGGCGCTGGTGGTCGATCGTCGGCCGCACATCGGCGGCAACTGCTACAGCGAGCGGGTCGCGGGGATCGAGGTCCACCGCTATGGGCCCCACATCTTCCATACGAACAACGCCCGCGTGTGGCAGTTCGTCAACCGGTTCGCCCGGTTCAACCACTATCGCCATCGGGGCGTGGTGCGGCACGGCGAGCGGCTGTTTTCGTTTCCGATCAATCTGGCGACCCTCCATCAACTGTGGGGGACCGCGACGCCGGCCGCGGCCGAGGCGAAGCTCGCCGCCGTTCGCGAGCCGCAGCCGCTCGGGGCCGACGACCTGGAAAGCTGGATCGTCAGCCAAGTGGGACGCGAGCTGTACGAGATCTTCGTCCGCGGCTACACCGCCAAGCAGTGGGGACGCGACCCGCGCGAGCTTCCGTCGTCGATCATCAAGCGGATCCCCGTGCGACTCGCTTGGAACGACTGGTACTTCGACGACGAGCACCAAGGGATCCCCGTCGACGGCTACACGCGGCTGTTCGAGAACCTGCTCGACCACGACCTGATTCGGGTCGAGACGGGGGTCGACTTCTTCGCCGAACGAGCCGAACTGACCGCCGCGGCGGAGCGGGTCGTCTACAGCGGCAAGATCGACGAGTTCTTCGACTGTCGCTACGGGGAGCTCGAGTATCGCTCGCTGCGATTCGAAACGATCGAAACCCGCGGCGACTTTCAGGGGGCGGCCATCGTCAACTACGCCGACGCCGCCGTGCCGTACACGCGGATCGTGGAGCACAAGCACTTCGCGATGCAGTCGTGCGACGCCACCGTGCTCACCTACGAGTATCCGCAGGCGTACAGCCGGGGGGGCGAGGCGTTCTACCCGATCCGCGACGAGCGCAACGCGGCCCTGTACGAGCAATATCGCCGGCTGGCCGCGGGGTCGAACGTGTTGTTCGGCGGCCGGTTGGGAAGCTATCAGTACTACGACATGCACCAAGTGATCGCCCAGGCGATGGCCGCCGCGGAAAAGGCCCTCGCCCCGGGAGCGGCGACGGACGCGCGAGCGGCCTAGGAGGAACGATTGGCGATTTGCGTTTCGCCGATCAATTCGGCTCGCAAACCGCTCGCCGCCATGCCCCGGATTTTCCAGACTCAAGTCACCAACCACTCTCTTCCCATGAACCGCAATCTCGTCATTAGCATCGTCGGCGACGAATCGGTCCATCGCACCTGGCTCGCCGGGACCGAGCCGCGGTCGTTCGACCTGTGTCTCGTCTACTTCGGCGACCGCTGGGACCAGTGGGCGGGGGACGGCCAGTACTATCTGCGCCGCAAAGGGATCAAGTACCAATTGCTGTACGACCTGTTCCAGGACGAACTGGCCCACCTGGTCGAGGAGTACGACCGATTCTGGCTGCCGGACGACGACGTCGCCGCGGACACGGGCACGGTGAACCGGCTGTTCGCGCTGGCCGCGAAGCACCGGCTGCAGATCTGCCAGCCGGCGATCGGCCGGGGGGACGTCAGCTTCGAAGCCACCCGGGCGCATGCCGGATACACGCTGCGCTACACGCGATTCGTCGAGATCATGTGCCCGTTGTTCACCCGCAAGGCGCTGGTGCGGGCGATGCCGTTGTTCGCGGCCAACAAGTCGGCGTGGGGGATCGATTGGGTCTGGTCGTCGCTGTTCCGCGAGGACGAGGTGGGGATCGTCGACGCGGCGGCAGTGCACCACACGCGACCGCTCAAAGCGGGGGGAGTTCACGCCCGGCTGCAAAGCATGGGGGTCGATCCCGGCGCCGAGCACGCCGCGCTCATGCAGCAGTACGGCATCCGTAATCGGCGGTTCCATCGCCGCATCGTCCGCGATACGGCCCGACTCCGCGGGCTGGACGTCGCCGGGAACGAGGTGTGGACCTGCTCGCGGTGGCAGGACTGGTTCGGCCGCAAGGCGGCGTGAACAACCTTGCGGGCCAAACTCCGGCTCACCCTGCCGCATAGCTGCGGAACGACGGTTCGTCGAGCACGATCCCTTCGAGCACCAGCTCGAACGCCAGCGTCGTCGCCGGCCAGCCGAGGCAAGCGAGCACGGCGTCGAGCGTTTCCGGCGGACAGTCGCCGTGGAGCTCGACTCGATGGAGCCGCTCCCCGAAGTCGAACAGATGCCCGTCGAGCTGCCAGCGGCGTTCCTCGGCGTCCCCGGCGATGACGAAGAACCCGTCCGGCTCGGCGTCGAGCCGCGGCAGCGCCGTCAGCGCATCGTACGCCGTCTCGAAGGTCACGGAGTGAAACGCGTCGAACGTCGGCGGGCGACCGTCGGGGGTGCGCAGCGGCGCAAGCTCGCTGCCGCGAAGCAGAAGCGGCGCGCTGGGAGCGACCCCCGCGGGGACGGCGTAGATGTTCGCGTGGAAGTTGAGCATGCGCGTCTGATGCACTGCCCGCGGGCGGGGACGCCGCGGCTCGCGAGTTGTTGTTCAAGCGCAATCCGTCAAGCGAGCCGCGGCGTCCCCGCCCGCGGCGCACGTCACGCTTCCGGCAGCTTGTGCCCCATCTTCGTCCGCTTCGTCTCCAGGTATGCCGCGTTGTGGGGCGTGATCGGGGAGACGATCGGCACCTGATCGACCACCTCGAGATCGAACCCGCCGAAGACGAACGCCTCGGTCTTCTTGGGGTTGTTCGTCAGCAGTCGCACTTTCCGCAGGTCCAGGTCCTTGAGCAGTTGGATCCCGACGCCGTAGTCGCGGGGGTCGGCCATGTAGCCCAGGGCGAGGTTCGCATCGACCGTATCCATCCCCTGGTCCTGCAGGGCGTAGGCCTTGATTTTTTCAACCAGCCCGATGCCGCGCCCTTCCTGCGGCAGATAGACCAAGACGCCTGCACCCTCGCGGGCGATCATGTCGAGAGCCATGTGCAATTGGTCGCCGCAGTCGCAGCGGAGCGACTCGAGCAAATCGCCGGTGAAGCACGACGAGTGCAACCGCACCAGCGGCGCCTCAGCCGCGGCCAGATCGCCGATGACGTAGACGACCGGCTCCTGCGTTTCGTACTTCACGCCGTAGGCGATAATCCGCCCGTGGCCGTACTTGGTCGGCAGCAGGGCCTCGGCTTTTCGGTAGACGAGCTTTTCGCGCTGCCGGCGATAGGCGATGAGCTGCTCGATCGAGATGATCGGCAGGGCGAAGCGCCGGGCCAGTTCCAACAGCCGCGGGCGGGTGGCGCGGTCGCCGTCGTCGTCGAGGATTTCGCACAAGACGCCGGCCGGTTGCAGGCCGGCCATCCGGGCCAAGTCGACGGCCGCCTCGGTGTGCCCCGCCCGCCGCAGCACGCCCCCCTCTTTGGCCACCAGCGGGAACAAGTGTCCGGGGCGGTTGAAATCGCTCGGCTTGCTCGCCGGATCGCAGATCGCCAGGATCGTCGTCGCCCGCTCGGCGGCGGTGATCCCCGTGCGGCTCGAGCGGTGATCGACCGGCACGGTGTAATTCGTCCCCAGCGGGGCCGTGTTCGACTCGACCATCGGGGCCAAGTCGAGCCGTTGGCTCACGTCGGGCAGAATCGGCATGCAAAGCTGACCCCGTCCGTGGGTGATCATGAAGTTGATCACCGCAGGGGTCGCTTTCTCGGCGGCGCAGACGAAATCTCCCTCGTTCTCCCGGTCTTCGGCGTCGGCGACGATGATCACTTCGCCCCGCGAGATCGCGGCGACGGCTTCCTCGATGGTCGAAAACTGGCTGCTCACGGGCGTGGTCGGGGGGACGGGGACGCGGGGCGGGGGCGGAAGGCGGGCGTGTCGTCACGGCGAAAATGCCGTTGCCGCGACGCACTCCTTGCGCAAATAGTATAGGAGGCCGCACGGCGGCTCACCAACGCCCTGCCGGGGGAGAAAACCGTGATTCGCTTGTCGCTGCCGTTGTTGCTCGTCGTTTCGTGGTGCGGTTCGTCGCAGCCGCCGGCGCTTGGAGCCAAGGAGCCCGTCGAAACCCTGTACGGCGAAACGTACGCCGAGCGACACGACGGGCCGCTGCGAGCCGACGCCTACTTGCCGCAGGGCGAGGGGCCGTTCCCCGGAGTCTTGGTCGTCCACGGCGGCGCATGGCGAATGGGTTCCAAAGCGCAGTTGGGAGGGATCGCCCGCCGGCTGGCGAACAACGGCTACACGGCCGTGGCGATCAACTACCGGTTGGCGCCGGCGCATCCGTTCCCGGCACAGGTCCTTGATTGTCAGGACGCCCTGCGGTGGATGCGCCGCGAAGCGCCGCGGCTGAAACTCGACCCCGAGCGAATCGGCGGGCTCGGTTACTCGGCGGGAGGGCATCTGGTGGCCCTGCTGGGGGCGCTCAACGGCCAGACTCTCCCCGCTCAGGTCGCCGCCGAGGAGGCGGACGACCAGGACGCCGCGGCCGGCGAATCGCAATCGGCCGGGAGTCCGGAGATCGACGAGTCGATCCGACTTCAGGCCGTCATTGCCGGCGGGGCGCCGTGCGACTTCCGGCCGATGCCGCTCGACTCGTTCCGGCTGGTCTACTGGCTGGGAGGAACGCGACGCGCCCGGCCGAACGCCTACCGCCTCGCCTCGCCCGCGGCGTTCGTGACGCCCGACGATCCCCCGATGTTTTTCTATCACGGCGAGGCCGACATGCTGGTCCCCGTGCTCAGTCCGCAGGAAATGTGCCGGGAACTTTCCGACGCGGGGGTGCCGAACGATCTCTTCATGGTGGCCGACCTGGGGCACACCCCCAGCGCCGGCAATCCCGAGGCTCTGGTCCGCGGGTTGGCGTTCTTCGAGAAGCACCTCAAAGGCGAGGCCGCCCCGGCCGAGGACCGGCAGAGCCCGGCCTCGATCTCGGCGTCCGAGGCCGGAGCGGCGCCATGAGCGATCCCGGCGCCGACCAGCCCGGGGCCGAGGACCAGCCGGCGCCGCTGTCGCCGCTGCCGCGGGAGGAGTATGTCGAACAACGGCACCTGTTCCGCACGATGGGCGAGCAGATCCGCGAGAACGTCCCCGCCCAGGACATGCTGGCTGGGATCCGCGAAGAGGTGCTGGCGACGACCAAGCTGCCGATGGCGATCGACTTCATGCTGGCCGAGCTGCGGCACTTGGGGACCTTCAGCACGGCGATGCAGCGGCTGGGGCACTACTTCACGCCGTTTCAGTGCTACGTGACGGCCGAGGCCGAGGACGATCGGCGCCGGTTCGACATGCGAATCGCCCTGGAAATCCTGGCCCGCGAGGCGGAGTATCGGGCCCAAGGGATCAGCCGGCAGGGGTTGTTTCTCTATCAGCTCGAAGCGCTCAGTCGCAACCGGCTGGGGTACGACCGGGGACTCGAGGCGATCGCGGGGGATCCTTCCTACGACCAAGCGTGGCGGGAGTGGATTCTTACGGTCCGTCGGCAGATCGGGTTGGTCGAGACGGCCGACCTGATCTACGTCCGCAGCGAGTACTACCGAGAGCGGGCCGCGGCGCTTTCCCTGGGGGAGGAGTCTCCAGCCGAGCCGGAGGTCGCGGTGCTGTTCGGCCGACGCGAGGGGCGAATCGCCTGGGCGAATCGCCGCAAGGACCCGCTGTACCTGTTCGCGGCGCTCCACCGGCAGTTGGGGTACCCGGAGGTCCCCCGGCCGCGAGCCGAAGACCCCGAGGAGCGGCTGTTGCCGGTGCTGGCGCGGCGGATCGAGCTGTTGGAGTCGCGGCTGAAGCTGGTCGAGGACGAGCAGCGCGGGGGCTTCGACCTGACGAAGTTCTATCAAAAGCCCCCCGAGCCGCCGGCGGAACGGGGGTAAGTGCGACGTCATCGCAATGGGACGGCTGCCGCGCGTCCGTCGCGAGGTCGTGCGTAAGCTGGGGCGCAAAAAGCAAAAAAGCGAGGAAAATCCCGGGGGTTTTGCGGTTCAACCAAAATCTGCGGCGTGGTAAAGTTTTGAGAGTGAGGACGGTTGAGTCCGCAAGGTCGGCAGAGTTGCCGGCAGAAAGTCGCCCGTCGACGGCCGCCCAGGCCCGCCAATTCGGCTCGACGGGCGGCGTTTCCCCCCCGACGAGCTTCGACGCGACAGCGCCCTACGCCCCCATGGCTCAACCGCTTCGGTTCTCTGCGTCGCCGCTGTCCCCTTTGCAGAAGCTCGGCCCCGCGCCTGTGCGCGGGCGCTCGACGAAGGCTTCGGTTCGGCCGTGAGTTTTCTAAGTCTGACCACCGACCGTGTGACGACGGCCTATCCCGAGCAAGCGCTCCCCGTGGCCCCGTCGTGCACGCTGGGGGCGACGCTGCAGTTGATGAAGCAGCATCGTACGGGCGCCGTGCTGGTGTGCGAGGACGTGCCCGCGGCCGACGGCGTCGGGACGGTCAGTCGCATCGTCGGGATCTTCACGGAGCGCGACGCGCTGCGGTGCATGGCCGACGGCGCGTCGCTCGAGGCGCCGATCACCGACTCGATGACCCCGGGCCCCGCGACGATCAGCCCGGCCGCCACCGTCGGGCAAGCCATCGCCAAGATGGCGCAGCACGGCTTTCGCCATTTGCCGATCGTCGACGAACAGGGGCAACCGACCGGCGTGACTGCGGTCCGCGGGTTGGTGCATTACTTGGTCGATCACTTTCCCAACACGATTTACACGCTTCCTCCCGACCCGGGCAAATCGCCCGACGAGCGCGAGGGCGCCTAGAACAATCCTGAGGTGAGCGGCGCACGCGAACGACGCGAGCGCTTCGACTGCCCGAGCATTACGAAGCGCCGCGCCCGCGTCGCTGCAGCGGGCCCCGCGACCCCGCGTTTTCCTCCCAACTCGCTCGCATCCCTCGCGATTCTCCGAGCATTCCCCCCGCGTTCGCCATGCCAAGCACAGTTAAGGACCCCTCGGCAACCATGAGCACCGTCGCTTCCAAGTCGGTTTCGCAACTCGAAGACGCCACCGTTCGCTTCTGCGGCGACTCGGGGGACGGCATGCAGTTGGCCGGGACGCAGCTCACCAACACGTCGGCGCTGGCGGGGAACGACATCGCCACGTTCCCCGACTTCCCCGCCGAGATCCGCGCTCCCCGCGGCACCAAGGCGGGGGTCTCGGGCTTTCAGATCCACTTCTCCAGCAGCGAGATCTTCACCCCCGGCGACACGGTCGACGCCCTGGTGGCGATGAACCCCGCCGCCCTGGCGACGAATCTGCAAGACCTGCGCGACGGCGGCGTGCTGATCGTCAACAAGGACGCCTTTGACAAGAAGGGGCTCGAGCAGGCCGGCTACACGAGCAATCCCGTCGACGACGGCAGTCTCAGCGGCAAGTACAAGTTTCACGCCGTCGAAATGACCAAGCTCACCCGACTGGCGGTCGAGCCGTTCGGCCTGGGGACGAAGGAGGCGGACCGTTGCCGCAACTTCTTCGCCATGGGACTCACGTTCTGGCTGTACGACCGGTCGATGGAGCCGACGCTGCGGTTCATCGAGGCGAAGTTCGGCAAGAAGGTCGAGATCGCCGGCGCCAACACGGCCGCCCTCAAAGCGGGGTACCACTACGGCGAAACCGTCGAGGCGATGAACACTCAGTACCAGGTCGCTCCGGCGAAACTGGTCCCCGGCAAGTACCGCAACATCATGGGGAACGAGGCGACCGCCATGGGGCTGATCGCCGCCGCCCACCTGTCGGGGAAGCGGTTGTTCCTGGGCGCCTACCCGATCACCCCGGCCAGCGACATCCTCCATGAACTTGCCAAGCACAAAAACTTCGACGTCCTCACCTTCCAGGCCGAGGACGAGATCGCGGCGATGACCGCGACGATCGGCGCCGCGTTCGCCGGCGAGATGGCGGTCACCGCCTCCAGCGGCCCGGGCATCGCGCTCAAGGGCGAGGGAATGGGCTTGGCCGTCATGACCGAGCTGCCGATGGTCGTCATCAACGTCCAGCGCGGCGGACCCTCGACCGGGCTCCCCACGAAGACCGAGCAGGCCGACCTGTTCCAGGCCGTGTACGGCCGCAACGGCGAGTGCCCGATGCCCGTGATCGCGGCCCGCAGCCCCGCCGATTGCTTCGACGCGGTTCAAGAAGCGTGGCGCCTTGCCGTGCGGTTCATGACCCCGGTGATGCTGCTGACCGACGGCTACATCGCCAACGGGTCGGAGCCGTGGAAGCTGCCGGAGTTGGATGAACTGCCCAAGGTGGCCGTCACGCATCCGGAGGGGACCGACAACGGCGACGAATTCCTCCCGTACAAACGCGACGAGCGGCTCGCTCGGCCGTGGGCGATCCCCGGCACCGCCGGACTGATGCACCGCATCGGCGGCCTCGAGAAGCAGGACGGCACGGGCAACGTCAGCTACGACCCGATGAATCATCAGCACATGGTCAACACCCGGGCGAAGAAGGTGGCCCTGGTCGCCGACGACGTGCCGCCGCAGGAACTCGACGGGCCCGAACAGGGCGACCTGCTTGTGCTCAGTTGGGGCGGCACCTACGGCGCCTGCGCCACGGCGGTCCACCGCGTGCAGCGCACCGGCAAGTCGGTCAGCCACTGCCATCTGCGGTACATCAACCCGCTCCCCCGCAACCTGGGCGAAATCTTCGATAACTTCAAAACCGTGCTGATTCCCGAATTGAACCTCGGCCAGCTCCGCACGGTGATTCGCAGCAACTACCTCGTCGACGCGATCGGCCTGAACAAGGTGCAAGGAAAGCCCTTCAGCGTGGCCGAGATCGTCGAGAAGATCGAAAACCTGCTGGCTTAATCATTCCCTTCCATCCAAGTCGTTCCTTTTTTCGCCACGGAGTGCGCAGAGCTCGCCGAGCAGGCTGCCTGAATCCCAAGACCGATTCTTCGTCGAACCGGGTCCTGGGAACTTGGGCATGGGTCATTCCCTGCTTGGCGGCCTCCGCGCTCTCTGCGGCGAACACTCAAGGTCATCCTCACTGCCATGGCTATTGACGCTCCGTTGCCGGTCCTCAAACCCGCCGATTTTGCCAGCAATCAGGACGTGCGCTGGTGCCCCGGGTGCGGCGATTACTCGATTCTCGCCCAGATGAAGAAGGTCCTCCCCTCGTTGGGAGTCCCCCGCGAAAACATCGTGTTCATCAGCGGCATCGGCTGCAGCAGCCGGTTCCCGTACTACATGAACACCTACGGCATGCACAGCATCCACGGCCGGGCGCCGGCGGTGGCCTCGGGGCTGAAGACCTGCCGTCCCGACCTGCAGGTGTGGGTCATCACCGGCGACGGCGACGGGTTGTCGATCGGCGGCAACCACCTGATGCACTGCATCCGCCGGAACATGGACCTGAACATCGTCCTGTTCAACAACCGAATTTACGGGCTCACCAAGGGTCAGTACTCCCCCACGTCCCCCCTGGGGAAGAAGACCAAGAGCACCCCGATGGGGGCGGTCGACAACCCGCTCCACCCGCTGTCGATCGCCATCGGGTGCGAGGCGACGTTCGTGGCCCGCTCCATCGATACCAACATCCAGCACCTGGCCGACACCCTGGCCCGCGCCGCCGCCCACAAGGGGACCTCGTTCATCGAGGTCTACCAGAACTGCAACGTGTTCAACGACGGCGCCTGGGACTATGCCAAGGACAAGGAGAGCAAGGCCGACACGACGCTCGAACTCGAGCACGGCAAGCCGCTCATCTTCGGCAAGGATCGCACCAAGGGGATCCGCCTCAACGGCATGAACCCCGAAGTCGTCGAGTTGGGCAAGGGGATCAACGAGGACGATCTGCTGTTCCACGACGAGAAGGCCGTCGAGCCGACCCTCGCGTATCTGCTGTCCCGCATGCGGTACGAGGACGGCTTCCCCGAGCCGATCGGCGTGTTCCGCGCGGTCGACGCCCCGCTGTACGACGTCGAAGTCAACAAGCAGATCGAGGAAGCGATCCAAACCCGCGGCCCCGGCGACCTGGAAAAGCTGCTCCACAGCGGCGAGACTTGGACCGTAGCCTAAACGCACGGCAAAACGGAGCAAAGAAACAGAGAAGTCGCCTTTCGTTCTTGCGTCCTTGACCCGTTCCGCCTGGACCGCTTCCTTCGCCCTCAGCGACCCCCGGACCCGCCCGTATGAACATGCTCTGCCCCTACTGCGGCGCCGAGGTGCTCGAGGGCGCCGACGTCTGCGACGAGTGCCAGCACTCGCTCACCGACATGAGCTTCCCCGAGCCGGTCTCGGAGGTCGAGCGGGGGCTGCTGCGCGACCGGGTCGACACGCTCCGCCCGCACGTCCCGGTGACGGTCCCCCCGACGGCCGCATTGGCCTCGGTGCTCCAGACGATGATCGCCGAGAGGATCGGCTGCGTCGTCGTCGCCGAAGCGGGCCGCATGGTCGGCATCTTCACCGAGCGGGACGCCCTGCTGCGCGTGAACGCCGACGCCGCGAAGCTGGCCGATCGGCCAATCTCGACGGTGATGACCCCCAACCCGGCGACGCTCAAGGCCGACGACAAGATCGCCCTGGCCCTGCATCGGATGAACGTCGGCGGCTACCGCCACCTGCCGATCCTCGACGGCGAACAACTCGTCGGCGTGATCTCGATCCGCGACATCCTGGCGTACCTCACCCAGCGCAACGCGGCGACGGGGTGAGAGGGCGACCTCCGTCCGTGAGTCGTCGAGTCCCTGCTCCCTGCAGCATGGCCGGGACACAGCCCCTCCCAGCAGGAGGCTTGCCGAGCCGGCTCAGCACCGGCTTGGGCTTGAACCCGTCGGCGCGGCCGCGGCGCCGAGGGCCTGGGTTCGTTCAAGCTTCATCGCTTCGTTGAGGACGACTTCGAGGACTTGGGCGAGGCCGTCGAAGCCGTGCGCGGCGCGGAGTTGGACAACTTCGTCGACGACGGTAGATTGCAGTTCGCGGGGCATGGCGGAGCTTCCGTTCCGAGGGAGTGATTGAGAACCAATCCCCACGCGGAAACCGTCTTGGCCCGCCCTTTTCAAGCCGCTTGGTGTTCGCACGCCGCGCCAACGCGGCCCCCTGACGGGGACTCTTACAGAACAGAGGGTACACTAACAGCGGAAGCCCAGCGATTGGTGATTGGGCTGATATCGGCGCCAGTGCATGCAATGGCGCCCGGCGACAAGGCCAAAACCGTCCGCTCAATTTCCCGCGAGATTCCGGTGGAAAATGGGCCACTGCATTGCGTAGAACAGAGGCTGCCAACCGCGCGCTTCGCCCGCGCTTGCGACGCAGCGCGCGACGTTGCCAATGGCAACATCAGCCCCCGGCTCTGCCGGGGGGGCGATTACCGTTGGGGCAAGCGTTACGCCTTTGGTGCGAAACCCCCGGCCAGAGGCCGGGGCTGCCTGCGCGCGGGAGGCATCCCATTGCCACGCGGGACTCCAGTTCGGAGCGACGGTGGGAGAGATGCTTCTTGCTTGCGCACTCCCTTGAGGACAACCGGCGCTGCCCGCTCACGAGGACGAGAGCATGGCACACGGTCGGGGCGGAGGTCTGCGTGCCATGCCTTCGTCCGCGTAGGCATGTCTGGGTGAACCACGCGGAGCATGCTCACGAGGACGAGAGCATGGCACGAACCGAACTTGGTCTCGAAGACCCTCAGGGGGCGCGACAAGGCCGGAATCGTCCGCTCAATTTCCCGCGAGATTCCGGTAGAAAATGGGCCGCCGCATCGCGTAGAACAGATCCTGCCAGCCGCGCGCTTCGCCTGCGCTTGCGACGCAATCGCGCGCCGGGCGCGAGCCGCGACGGGTCGCGAGTTTTGCTCGCCCGCCGCGAGTTTTGCTAGCAAAACCAGCCGCCCCGCGACCGCCGTCCCGGCACGCAAGATGTTGACTCCCAACAAGTTCGGCAAACCCTCCCCCGCTCCGCAGCCCGGGGTTTTGCACGAGATAATGATGGAGTTTTGCTCGCCGGCAAAATGGCAACGCGTTCTCGGCGCCCCGCCGCCGGAGATTCGTGCTCCGAAAAATCGCGAAGTTTTGCTCCTAGCAAAACGCATCGGGGCCCCGTAGCGAGTTTTCACGAACGAAGACCCGCGTGGCGCTCGATCGACCTGCTCGACAGACAGGTCTCGCCGACGTGAGCGCCCTCCCGTTCACGACTCCCCGAAATACTGGTCCAGGGACGCCCCGCCTCGCGCATTGTGTTGTCTCCCCCGCTCCTGCGAGGTACTCTGACCTGTTTGGCCCCTGGTCGCGGGGGCTCGCTGGAGACTGGCCGGGGCCGGGGGACTGGGGCTGATGGCGACGGCGGACGTGGAGATCGAGCACGAGCGCGAGGCGGCTCCGACTGCAATTCGCATTCGCGGTGCGCGGACTCACAATCTCAAGAACGTCGATCTCGACATTCCCCAGCACGCGCTCGTGGCGATCACGGGGCTCTCCGGATCGGGCAAGAGCTCGCTGGCGTTCGACACGTTGCTGGCCGAGGGGCAGCGGCAGTACGTCGAGAGTCTGAGCGTGTACGCTCGGCAGTTCTTTCAGCAAATGCAGCGGCCCGACGTCGACGTCATCGAGGGGCTGCAGCCGACGATCGCCATCGACCAACACGCGGCCAGCGCCAACCCGCGCAGCACGGTCGCCACGGTGACCGAGATCTACGATTACCTGCGGGTGCTCATGGCCCGTACGGGGGACGTCTCTTGTCCGCAGTGCGGCACGGCGATCGCGCAGCAGACGCCGGCGGAAATCCAGCAGGCGATCCTCGGCCTGCCCGAAGGGACCAAGGCGATGGTGCTCGCCCCCATGGTCCGCGGGCGCAAGGGGAAACACGCCGAAGTCATGGAGCGGATTCGCAAGGAAGGCTTCCTGCGAGTGCGGGTCGACGGGGTGACGTTCGAGGTCGAGGACGTCCCCGAGTTGGCCGCCGCGAAGGCGCACGACATCGAGGCGGTCGTCGACCGGGTCGTACTCCGCGAGGGGCTCGACAGCCGGCTTGCCGAGTCGGTGCGGCTGGCGCTCAAGCACGGCGAGGGGGCGCTGCGGCTGGTGTACCTCACCCCCGAGGCGAAGGAGTCGGCCGGCGGCGCCGACACCCGCGAGGCGACCGCCGAGCACGGCTGGTGCGAGCGGGTGTTCAGCACCCAATACGCCTGCCCCGACTGCAAGCTCAGCCTGGCGGAAGTCGAGCCGCGGATGTTCAGCTTCAACAGCCCGTACGGCGCCTGCCCCGCGTGCGAAGGGCTGGCGGCCCGCGAGGGGTTCGACCCGCAGTTGGTCGTGCCGGATCCGAGCCTGTCGCTGGCCACGGGGGCGATCGCGCCGTGGCGGGCGTCCTCGGCTGCGGCGCGGACGAAGCAGGAGGCGCTGCTGACCCCGTTTTTGGCGCGGGCCAAGGTCGAGTGGACCGCCCCGCTGGCCGAATGGCCCGAGGGGGCGCGAACCAAGCTGCTGTCCGGGGACAACGGCAAATGGCCGGGGCTTTTGGCCCACTTGGAGATGGACTACGCCGGGGCCAAGAACGACGCGGTTCGGCAGCGACTCGTCGCGTTTCGCTCGGTGCTCGCTTGCGGCGAGTGCGGCGGTTCGCGGCTGCGGCCCGAGGCCCGCTCGTGCCGACTCGCGGGGAAGGCGATCCACGAAATCGTCGCCCTGACGGTCGACGGCGCCGCGGAATACTTCGCCCGTCTGACGTTCGATCCGTCGCTCGCGCCGATCGGCGAACCGCTCGTCGCCGAGATCAAGAAGCGATTGGCGTTCTTGCAGCAGGTGGGGGTCGAGTACCTGTCGCTTGATCGGGCGGCCGACTCGCTCTCCGGCGGCGAAATGCAGCGCGTGCGGCTGGCTACGGGGATCGGCTCGGGGCTGGTGGGAGTGCTGTACATTCTCGATGAACCGTCGATCGGACTTCACCCCCGCGACAACGCCCGGTTGATCGCCGCGCTGCGCAACTTGCAGCGGCAGGGGAACACCGTGCTGGTCGTCGAGCACGACGAAGCGCTGATCGCCGCGGCCGACTGGGTGGTCGACATGGGACCCGGCGCGGGGCACCGCGGGGGCCAGGTGATCGCCGAGGGAACGCCCGCCGACATTGCCGAGGATTCCGCCTCGTTGACGGGCGGGTACCTGTCGGGCCGACTGCGGATCGAGCCTCCCTCCGCGCGCCGCAAACCGGCGAAGACCCGGATGCTGGAACTCGAAGGCGCCACGCACCACAACTTGCGCAACGTGAGCTTGGCGGTTCCGCTGGGGTGCTTCACCTGCGTCACGGGGGTGAGCGGCTCGGGCAAAAGCTCGCTGGTGATCGATACGCTGGCCCGGGCCCTGGCGGTCAAGCTCAACGGCGCCGGGGGGCGCCCGGGGGCCTTCGCCGCGCTGCGCGGGGCGGCCAAGCTCGACCGCTTGGTCCATGTCGACCAGTCTCCCATCGGTCGCACGCCGCGCTCGAATCCCGCGACGTTCACCGGCATTTTCGACGAGGTCCGCCGCGTCTTCGCCGGCACGAAACATGCCAAGCAACTGGGGTACAAACTGGGACGGTTCAGCTTCAACACCAAGGGGGGCCGCTGCGAGGAGTGCCAAGGCCAAGGGGTGCAGCGAATCGAGATGCGGTTCCTGCCCGATCTGTTCGTCCCCTGCCCCGCGTGCCACGGACGACAATTCAATCGGCAGACCCTGGCAGTGCGGTACAAGGACAAGTCGATCGCCGACGTGCTGGCGATGAGCGTCGACGAGGCGGTCGAGTTCTTCGAGAACCACGCTGCGATCCACGGCGTCGTGACAAGCTTGCGCGACGTGGGGCTGGGGTATCTGACCCTAGGACAGCGGAGCACGACCCTCTCGGGGGGCGAAGCCCAGCGGATCAAGCTCGCCTCGGAACTGGGCCGCCCCGCGAGCGGCAAGACGCTGTACATTCTCGACGAACCGACCACGGGGCTCCACACCGACGACGTCGGCCGATTGCTGGGGGTGCTGCAGAAGCTGGTCGACCTGGGCCACACGGTGGTGGTCATCGAGCACCAGCTCGACGTCATCCGCTGCGCCGATTGGGTCGTCGACCTCGGCCCCGAGGGAGGCGCCGGCGGGGGGGAGATCCTGATCACGGGGACCCCGGAGGAAGTCGCCGCATGCGAGGCGAGCCACACGGGGCGGTGGCTGCGGGGTGCGTAAACCCCTCAATCGTGGGGTGTTCGCCCCCTTATGCGTGACGATCCGGTGAGGTTTCGGCCTTTCGGAACAGCCGGCGGATCGCTCGATTCATTGGAATTCCCCGAGATCTAGCCCGTTTCGTTCGCAGGGCAAGTCGCTTTCAAACGGCCGCGACTCCCTGCAAGAAGGTCTTTTTTGCGCAGAAGTTTGCGGACTCGGAGAAGTCCGTCTACTTTACGGATGACCGTGCCAGTTGCGATCGTCGGGGCACGTGTTTTACTTTTTTTGCGATCGCTAATCTTCCAACATCGAGTCGATCTCATGAACCGAACCTACGTTCCGCTACGAGCGACCGCGCTCGTCTTGCTCGCGTGCCTGGGCGCCCAGGTGCAGGCCGCGAGCGTTTCACTAACGGTCGACGTCACGTTCAATACTCCGGGAGATATCCATTCCGGCGGCACATGGATCACAGTCGCAAAGGCCGACGAGTCGGGACTCGCAGGCATCTCCTACAACTTTGTTGTAGCCACCGTCAACTTCGACCCCGTGACCGGTTTTGACGTCAAGCCGCCGAGTTTCGACGTCGCCGTGTCGGCGATCTTCTCGGGAACGTTCCGCCAGATTGTCGAAGGAGACGATCTTTTTCCGGCGCCTGTCCTGGGGGTTGGGCTTGGCGGCGGCCCCTATGTTGATCCGCCTAGCGTGATGATCGCTCCCGGCAACTCCAATCTTGGTTCCTTCACGGGCGCCGCCACGCTCGCCCGTGGCACGTTCAACTCGGGGGTCATTCCCACTTGGCACGGGACAGGGACTGGCCGTGCGGACGCCAACGTTTTCAATTCTGCGGGACAAGCGATCCAGGCGTCGGTCCAAACGACCGTGCGTTACGTCAACATTCCCGAGCCGGCGACGATCGTCCTGTTGGGGATCGGCGGTTGTGCAGCGATTGTGCTGCGACGCATGTCGTGTCCGGCGACGTAGCAGTCTTCGTGCAATGTCCTGAAGTACGAAATAGAACTTGAGGTTGCGGGGGCCGAGTCTCACTGAGGCTCGGCCCGCCCTCCTCGGCGAGACGGAGCTACCGTAGCGCGGCGAGGCGTTCCGCCGCGGCGCGGCCGCTGGCGATGCATTGCGGGATGCCGACGCCCCGGTAGGCGTTGCCGGCCAGCGCGAGACCCGCGAGCGCCGTCGTGCGGGCTTCGATCGCCTCGACCAGTTGCACGTGCCCTACGTCGTACTGCGGCATCGCGTCGCGCCAGCGGGCGACGTCGCTCCACAGCGGTTCGCCCCGCAGCCCCAGCAGCCGGTCCAACTCGCGCCGGACCGTGGCGACCAGTTCGGCGTCGTCGCGATCGACCAGTTCGGGCGCGAGCGCCCCGCCGACGAACGCCCGCAGGTGAACGCACTCCTCCGGGACGCGGCCTGGATATTTCACGCTCGCGAAACTGCCCGCCACGAGGGCCATCCTCTCGATCGCCGGGACGACGAAGCCGAATCCGTCGAGCGCATGGGCGAGGTGCTCGCGGCGGAACCCCAACCCGACCACGGCGCTCGATGCGCACCGGATGCGGCCGACAAGCCCTGCGAGCTCGACGTCGGTCGATTCCAGGAGCTTAGCCGCAAGCGGCGCCTGGGTCGCGAGGATCACGGCGTCGAACGTTTCCTCGCACTGCCGCCCGGCGCTCGCCAGCGTCAACCGCCATGAACCGTCCTCGTTGCGAGCGAGTCGTTCGACGCTCGTCTCCCGTTGCACCGTTCCGCCGGGGAGCGCCGCGGCGATCGCGTCGATCAGTTCGCCGAGTCCCCCTTGCAGCGAGACGAACAGTCCGTAGCGGGCGCCGTGAGCAAGCTCGTCCGTCGACGGCGACTCGGATTGGGTCGTACGCCTGACGAGCCTCCGCCACGCGGCGCGCGTAAGGCTGCCGTGCTCGCGCTCGGCGGCGAGGAACTCGGGCATCGTCGCCGCGAGACTGAGTCGCTCGGCGTCGGCGACGTAGATTCCGGCCAAGAGCGGTTGCACGAGCCGCTCGAACGCCTCGCGTCCCAAACGGCGCGTCGCGAAACGCGCCACGCTTTCGTCGTATCCCGGCTGGCGCACCGTCGCAGGGACGCGAACCAGCGGTTCGGCGAGGAGGCGCAGTTTGCCGGGCCAGCTCAGCGCGCGGCTCTTGAGAACGCCGCCGATCGTGTTGGCCCGCATCAACACGAACCCCTCGGGGGTCGGCAGCAGTCGGCCGTCGCGCACGACGAGCGCTCGGCGGTGCTCGGAATTCGTGCCGACGATCTGTTCGGCGATTCCCAATTCGCGGCACAGCGCGATCGCCTCGGGCAGTTTGGTCGTGAAGCTGTCGGCCCCGCGCTCGACGAGCCAGCCGTCGCGCCGGACCGTATCGAGCGGGCCTCCCAGGCGCGAGCTCCGTTCGAGAAGTCGCAGTTCGACGTCGGGGCGCAAGGAATGCAAGCGGTGGGCGGCGGCCAGCCCCGCGATCCCCCCGCCGATGATCGCCGCCCGGGGTCGCGACGCGGATTCAGGTTGCGTAGAACCGCTCACAGGCCTGCTTGCCGACGTTTGTCGGCGAACGAGAAAAAACCCACGGATCGCCGCGGTCGTCAGACGGCATTGTGGGGCGTCGAGAGGCGATTGTCGACCGGCGGCATGGCCGGCGAACCGAGCGGCGTCGCGACCCGTATGACGGAGAGCGCGCCGCCCCGGAGTCGATTCGGGGGTACGCCGATACTCGCTTCTCAACTACAATCGAATAGGTCGCGATACCTGCAAACGCAGCGGCGCCAGCACCGGCGCCGTCGCCTCGCCGGTCGGCCGCACGACTGAGAACCCCGAACATCCGTCATGACCGAGCCGACTTCCGACGACCCTCGCTGGCGGCGTTACGCGGTTCGCGCCCGCACGCTGGCCGTCGCTTACTTTCTGGTTCTCGCCACCGCGACCCACTGGCCGGACGTCTCGACCGGCGGCTTCTCGCTAAGCGACAAGGTCATCCACCTCGGCGCCTACTTGATGCTGACGGTGTTGACGCTGCTGGGTTGGGAACTGACGATCGGGCGGCTCGAACCGAAGCACTTCTTCGCGGTGTGGCTCGCCGGGACGCTGTATGGAATCCTCGACGAGGTGCTGCAGACGCCCGTGGGTCGCGATTGCGACGTTCACGACTGGCTGGCCGATGTGTTGGGGATCGTGCTCGGACTGCTCGTCTATCAAGCGGGCCGGGCACTGGCGCGACGGATGTTCTGTCCTCCCGTCGTGCAAGCCGCGCCGGGCCAGTGAGCGCCGCTCCGCTCGCCGGATCAAGCCGCTCGCGGTCGCAGCGATTGGAGCCCTCGGGAACGCGACGTCGCTCGTCTGGGGGCGGCGCAGACCTCGACCTCGGCCGCCGTTTGAACGTTCAGAAAACGCGTCGCGGAATTGACCACATTCTGAACAATCGACAGCGATCCGATTCGGTAAAAATAGGCCCAAACAGGCGCCATCGCCATTGACTCCCGCGGCGGCTCGTTCGTAAACTTCTTCGCGATCTTCAACGATCTCCGTCGTGCCCGCACGCCTCGCCTGACGCGACGGCGACGGAGCACAAAAGGCGGCCGCCTTCGGTTCCTGGACCGGAATGTTCGGCGCCTTCGGCATCCGCTCATAGCCGTTCTCTGACGGCTACCCGCCTACCGAAATCTGCCGGACGCAATTTCGGCTCTCTTGAGCTGCTTCCCCCCCTTGGAGGAGTCCTGTGTCGACTGCTGCGCTTGCTGAGTATCGTCGCATCATCCACAACGGTCGGCCGCACTACGGTCAGCACCTGATCGCCACCTGCCTGGGGTGCAACGAGGCGATCCTGTCGATCGAACGGATGAGCGAGTTTTTGAAAGTCATGGCGGACGAAATCGACATGGTGCGCTACGGCGAGCCGCTCGTGGCGCGGTTCGGCGGCGGCATCGAGACCGGGATTTCCGGCGTCCAACTGATCGAGACCAGCGCGATCGTCATTCACACCAACGACGCTCACCGCGACATGTATCTCGACGTGTTCAGTTGCAAGAGTTTCAAGGAAGAGACCGTCCGGCGCGTGCTCGACGAATTCCTGCTTCCGACTTCCGTGGATTGCGAGGTGATGTACCGCAAATGAGACTCTATCCCGACTTTCTGCCCGTGATCTCCGGCGAACCTGTCGTCGGCGATTTTGAGGTGGCACGGATCGACGCCGAGCGGGGTGAAGGGGTGATTGCACAACGGAGGTTCTCCGCCGGAGAGCCCCTGTTCCGCATGAACGGGATCCCCAAACGCGAAATCACGCAACACACCCTGCAAATGGGGCCGGGGCGGCATCTGCACGATCCCTGGGTCGCCGGCAAGGTGCTCCACAGCTGCGAACCCAACTCGCGACTCGACGTCAAGACGCGAAGGTTTTACGCGGTGCGCGACATCGCCCCCGGCGATCTGCTCACCATGGACTACGACGAGACCGAGGACGTCCTCTTCCGCAGCTTCGAATGTTGCTGCGGAGCGCCGTCCTGTCGGGGCCTGATCGCCGGACGCAATGTGCCGACGACGCTCGCCCCGCTGGTCGCCGTCGAGGACGCCGCGGCCTTGGCTGCGGCCGAATAGACCCGAAACGACGTTTGCTTGAAGTTTCGCCCCGGCCGGTTGCGACCCCCGAGGCTTGTCCCGTTCCTGCGGCGACAGGCCCCGCGGGCGCGATCGGCCGGGGTTGTTCGTTTTGTCGGACGACGCTGCGTGCGGTCGTCTCTCGTTGCGGCGGCTCGCGGATCTCTGCGCACGGGTCAGCTTGTCTCCCCCCCGGCGACTGCTAGCAAGCGCGTGCATGCATCGCCGCCGCGCGTTCGCGATCGCCGTATACGCGATCGCGAACAATCACTATTCTCGCCCCCCGTCGATTCGCGCACGCGCCGCCGAACGAAAGCGAGACCTGCCATGCTCCGTCCCAGTTTGTTTGTCATGTCAGCCGTCATCCTCATGAAGCTCGTCGGACCCTCGCCCGTCGCGGCGCAGGAGTTTCGCGTCGAGACCGAAGTGTTCGTCGGCTCCCAGCCCGAGCCGACCAGCACCTCGGTGACGCTCTTCGAGAAAGGGGCGGTGTACGACTTCTCCGACTCGCCGCCGCAGGTGGTCGTCTATCGTCGCGGCAACGAGGATCGTCCCGGGCAGTTCATCCTCCTCGACGGCCAGACGAAGCGCCGCACCGACGTGCCGGTCGATCGCCTCAACGCGTTGTTCGACAAAATCAACTCGTGGGCGGCGACGCAGGACGACAAACTGATGAAGTTCTCGGCCGCGCCGAAGTTCGACGTGACGTTCCAGCGCGACTTTGGTCAGCTCACCCTCGCCAGCAAAGAGTGGACCTACCAGGTCGCCACCGTGCCGGTCGAGGACGCTGCGGCGCTGATCCGATATCGCGATTTCACCGACGCTTACGCCAAGCTCAACGCCATGGTGTACGGCTCGCTCCCCCCGGGGCCGCGGCTGGCGCTCAACGAAGCGCTCGAGAAGCACGGCGTCATCCCCGTTGAAATCCGCCGCACGCTTGGCAAGGACGAGGACTCGCAAGTCCGAGCCGCCCACCTCTTTTCCTGGCGGTTGTCGCGCGAGGACCGGACCAGGATCGACGAAGCCCAGCGGTTCATCGCCAACTACGACAAGGTCGACAACGAGACCTATCGGACGGCGAAGAGGTAGCGAGGTTTGAGGGGCTTGGCGGCCGAGCCGATTTGCGCCTCCACCGAGGGCGACGGGCCGGATACAATCTTGGTTTTCGCCCCCTGCGACCGTCGTCGATGAGCTTGTGGTTTGCATCGAGCCTGCTGTTGGCGGCCCATTTGTTGGCCGTCAATTTGGCCAGCGGCGGACCGCTCGTGGCGGCGTGGCTCTTGGGACGCTCCGAGGCCGATGCCAACTTGGGCGCTCGGCTTCTGCGCTGGTCGCTCGCGACTCTGGCGATTGGCTCGCTGCTGGGAGGCGTCACGTTGCTCTTGCCGGGGCTGGGGCTGCGGGAAGCGTTCGGACGATTTCCCGCGAAGGCCTACATGTGGGCCGGGCTCGAACTCCTTTTCTCCGCGGCCTGCATCCTCGCGATGCTCGCGTGGCGCGGGTGGTTTCGTCGGCACGCCGTCGCCGCGTGGCTGATGGCGCTCGTGGCGTCGACGAATCTGCTCTACCACTTTCTCCCGTGGCTCGCGGTGATCGGCCGGATGGCCGTCGACCCGACCTGGGGGCCCCGCGGCGTGATCGACCGGAAGCAACTCCTGCAGCTTATGGGCGGCAGCGAGCCGATGTCGCTGTCGGCCCACGTCGTCTTGGCGTCGCTGGTCGTGCCGGCGCTCGCAGCCTTGGCGACCTTTCGCCGCGAATCGAAGCTGGCCGAACTTCCCACCGCGGACGGCCGCGTCCGCACGGCGCGCGGGCTGGCGATGTGGGCCCTCGTGCCCACGGTCTTGCAGTTGCCGGTCGGGGCGTGGGTGCTCGTCGGCGTCACGCCCGCGATCCGCACGGCCGCGATGGGGGGCGATCCGCTGGCCGCGGTTTGCTTCGCAGCGGGGGTGGCGGCGGCCCTTTACTTCACGCAAGTGCTTGCCGGACTCGCGCTGGGCGAGCTCGAACCGCGGGGGATCCGCCGCGCCGGCTGGCTGCTGGTCGTCACCGTGACGTTGATGACCGGCACGCTGCGCGCCGGCCGCATGGCCGCTCAACGGCCGAGTCCCGGCCGGCCGGCCGCCGCGACGGCATGGCCGTCGCCGACTATAACGAAATGCCCAACTGCTTTGCACGCAGCGTCAGCGCCGGCTGGAAGTAGACCATCGGCCGCAGGCGATGGCTGCCGGGCCGCGTGATGTACCGGTTGCGAGCCCAGAGGAACGTGCTGTCGACCAGCTTGCGCGGCAGGACCCCCTGCTCGACGCGCAGCACGACCAAATTGATGAACTCAATGTCGGCTTGCGTCGTCGCCTTGAGTCCCACGCGCAACTGGTCGCGCAGTTGCACTTGGCGACCGTTCTCGCCCGTCGTGCGCCCGATGGTCGCCGGAGTCACCGGCTGCAGAGCCGCCAACCGCGTTCCTGCCAACAGGGCCAGCGCCACGACCGCAGCGGTGATGGCAGGCCGAACGGCGAATCGACTCGCGGCGGCGATTGGCGTCATTTCAATTCTCCCCAACGAAAGGTACGGGTCCGCAGGGGCTTGTAGGGCGTTCCGCCTCGGTCGGCAAGGGCGGTTTGGGGCGATTCTTGAGACGAGAAGCCCGGGCCAGTGCGATCATGGGACGACGGAACAAGTTGACCGTGAGGCGAGGGACCATGTGTTACCCGTCTTTCTTTGGCGAGGCGCCGTTGTGCCGTCGACACGAGGTCCCAAAGGCCGACTGCCCCGCTGTCCTTTCGTCCCCATAGTCCCCCTGCTCCCCGTCCGTCCGGCATGTCTTTTGCTCGACCGGAATTCATTCGATTTGCCCCTTTCGTGAACTAGAATTAGGAGGTATCGTCCGCGTCCCCGCGAGCGAAAGCGTCCGCGGTGAAATCGGCTCACGCCGATGCGGTTGCCAAACCGATACCACGTTTGCGACCGACAGCAAGCATTTGACCGCGGCCGTTGTGCTGCGAACAATCCACCCCGCGCTTGTCGCCCTGGCTTTGGCCGAGCGACGGGCGCACCCAAGCCAAACTTCCTGGTCAAGATTCCGTCGGGAGGACCAATAATTCGGATCGGCCCGTCACGAACCATGGCAGCGCGCAGCGCTGTCCGAGGCGCGCCGTTCTTCCAGCGACTCCACCCAGTCGCAATCGGACCGGAAGTTTGATTCACGCCAGCCGCGGCGTCGGAACCCTCCGACGCCGCGGTTTTGCGTTCATGCGACTCGCATGATCTGGCTCTGCGCGGGATTCCGCTGGCGGGGAATCCGCCAATCGCCAGTCCGGGCGTACGATTCCTGGCTTTTTTGGCAAAGAACGGGTAACGCCGCGGCGAAATACTCGCTAGTTTCACCACATGCGAGTCGCCGGATCGCCCGGCCGCCGCCCGCTGCTTGCCACTCTCGAGTCCAGGAGCCCCGCCATGCTACGCCGCACACGTCCGCAGGTCGCCGTCGCGTGTTGTTGCCTTGTCCTGTTCGCCGGCTGCTCGGGCGGTTCCGGCGGCGGATACGCCACCCCCGAAGCCTGCTTCGACGGGATCCGCGATTCGCTGGCCAAGAAGGACTACAAGGGCGCCTTGAACTCCGTGACCGACGAATCGCAAAACATCGTCGCGGCCGGCATGGTCATGGCGGGGACGATGATCCAGGCCTTCTCCGGCATGGCGGCCGCGATGGGGGGCGATGAGGAGGCCGCCAAGGCCAAGGAAGCCGTCGCCGCCATCGCCAAGGTGATGGACAAGCACGGGATCAACGAGGACAAGCTCAAGAGCCTCGGCGAGGAGACCAACCCCATGATGGGCATGGGAGACGAAGCCGCGATGGCCAAAATCGCCGGGTTGCTGAGCGACAAGACCGGCTTCATCCTCGACATGGCCCAGGCGCTCAGCTCGATGGGCGACGGCCCGGGCCCCAGCCCGCAGGAAATGATCGACGCTCTCGCGTCCGCCAAGCTGACCGATCTGAAAATCGACGGCGACAAGGCGACCGCCACCATCGTCGCCGCGGACAAGCCGCCGGCGCCGATCGCGTTCCGCAAATCGGCCGACGGCTGGAAACTGCACATCGATCTCGAAGCGATGAAGGCTGGCGACGACGGCGAGATGTCGGGGCCTGAGTTTGGCGGCGAGTTCGGCGGCGAGTACGAGGCCGACGAAGCGATGGACGAAGAACTCGAAGCCGTCGAGCAGTAGTCCCGCTCGCGGCCGAGCGGATCGCGCCTGTTGCGTTTCGGACCGGCCAGCCGGAGGGTCAGATCAAGCAGCGTCGCCAGATCGAGCGCGTTGCGCATCAAGATCTGATTCATTTCGCGCGGAAGACCGGTGCGCACGAACTCCTGATAGACCGCGGGAATTTGACTGCCGGGAATGTCGTTCTAACGCGGCTGGGAATGCTGGCGCGGATTCGGGAGATGGGGGTGGGGGGCGGCCGCGCTGGGCGAATGCGAAGGCTTGTCGCAGCGCTGCTTGTTGTCGCAGCAATCGCCGTTGGCGTTGTTCTCTTGACGAGATCGTCAAGCAAGATGCTTCCCGTTCCGTCCGACAACGCCGACAACGCGCTCATCGCCTTGTCGGGACGGCTTGAACTTGCCGCCAGCAATGGGCTTGATTTGGACGCCGCGGAGCTGCAGCGCGTCGTCGCGACGAACGCCCCGGCGCTCGCCGAGGTTCGCGTTATCTTGCAGCGGCCCAGCGTCGTCCCCGTCGGCTGTGGGGCCGGCCCGACGAGACTTTCTGATTTGGCTCCCGACTTCTTGTCGCAGCTTCCCGTCGATCCGGTCGCGGGCGGCGATTTCCACTACGAATCGACAGGCGAGGATTTCTCCATTCAGCGATTTGCAGATGCGGAGGTCGAATGACCGTCGCCGGCAGTTTCGAGATTGCCGTCCGAGCTCCGATGATCGCACAGTAAGTGCGCCAATTCGCACAGTCGCGATTCCGCTGATGGCACTCATATCGTCGAAGCGCACGCAACTGAAGTGCGCAGCGTGCGGCGCTGGCCGTTTCTAGTGAGCCCATTGGCCCGCCGCCGGCGATGAGTTTCAATCCACGACTTGTCACGTTTTTTTCGCGAGCGCTTGCCTTTCGCTTTTTTGGTTCTTACGATCGACCCCTTCGCAGGCTGCGCTGAAGTCGTCGTCTGGTCCGGCAATCGCTCGTTTTGGCGCCGCGGTTGGTTGAGGCTGGCGAGTCTTCTCCCCGTCGTTCGCTTGCGGCGCACACTTTCGTTGGCTCCTTCGTCGCTTGCGGCTTCTTAGCCGACCTGCGGCGAACGTTTGCACGAGGACGTCGTATGCAGATTCGGCTCACGCCGTTCGCGGCTCTGGTGTTGGCGGCGCTTGTCGCGTCTGGGTGTCGGCAATCCGAGCCGTCGGAGTTCACCGCGAGTCGGCAAGTCGCAGCGCTGACCGAGGGAATCGATCCCAAGGAAGAGAAGGAAGACTTCGACCTCATGGTCGAACTGCAGCAAGACGTGGCCAAGGTCTTGGCCGAGCGCTGCGGGACGTCCGATGTGATCAAGGTCCTCGGCAATCCCCACGTCGACCAGGATCAGCTCAAGCGGGGCTACGTCCTCTACGCCGATTACTGCACGCAGTGCCACGGCGTGAACGGCGACGGCAACGGCCCGCTGGCGGCCCATCTCAATCCCCGGCCGCGCAACTATACGGCGGGGGTGTTCAAGTTCGTCGCCACCGACAACGGCGTCCCGCCGCGCAAGGCCGACATTGTCGCCACGCTGCGCCGGGGGGTGACCGGCACGTCGATGCCGTCCTTCAAGGACTTTTCGCAGGAAGATCTCGAGGCGGTCGCCGAGTACGTCTTCGCCCTCACGTTCCGGGGCCTCCTGGAATCGCGGCTCGCTCAGATTGCTTACGACGACGAGGAGCTGCCCGACGACGAGGGAATCGACGAGGTCGTCGCGGAACTGCTCGAACCGTGGGTCGGGGCGAGCGAGCAGGTCGTCATGCCCCTGTCCCCCATGCCGCGGATGTCCGCCGAGACGATCGCCCACGGCAAGGAGCTGTTCGTCAAATACAGTTGCAACAAGTGTCACGGCGACGACGGTCGCGGCGGCTCCGTGGGGAACGTCGAGGTCGGCAAGGACGCTTGGGGCTACGAAGCCGCGGCCGCGGATCTCACCTCGGGCATGTTCCGCGGCGGGGGGCGGCCGATCGATCTCTATCGCCGCGTGCTCGTGGGGATCAACGGCGCCCCGATGCCGTCGCGGCGGGTCGAGTTCGAAAGCGATCCCGACGGGATCTGGCACATCGTTCACTTCCTCAAGGACGTCGGCGAGAAGCGCCGTCGCGAGACGGTCGAGGCGACCCTCACGGGCCTCGGCCGGTTGAAGCCCAAGGTCGAGTCGGCCGAAAAGGACGAAGCTGCCGCGACTGCGGAGACGGAGGACGCCGCGGCCGCCGAAGCGGATCGCGCGGCGGCTGACGACGGCGAGGAACCGGCGGCCGACGACGCCGAGGCTGCGGGCGAGGAGACGCCGGCCGCTGAGGAGACGACCGAGTCGTAGCGCTTTGACGCAGGCAACATGTTCGAACTGACAACGCGCTCGCCCCGCCGCGTGGCGATTTTGGCCTGATCCACCCCTTATCCCGCTTGGGAGCCGCTCCCTTGAACGCGACTGACGCCAAACGAACGGAACTCGCCGAGCTGCAGGCCCGCGTCGCGCAGCTCGAATCGCAGATCGCCGACGAATCGCGCCCCGTGCCGTTCCGGCCGAAGGGGTTTTACGCCGCCTACTACGCAACGACCGGGTTTCTGCTGGGCGTGTTCGGCGCGATGGCGAGCTTGCTGTTCAACGTCGTTGGCTCGACCCTGACGGGGCGGCCGCCGCTGGAGATCATTCGGGCGTACTTGACGTTCCCGTTGGGAGATCAAGCCTTTACGCTCCCCGAGACGCAAAGCAACCTGATGCTGGCGATCGGGTGCTGCTTGTATCTGGGCACGGGCATGTTGCTGGGAGTCCCCATGTACTTGGCGCTGGTGCGGTGGGGCGAAGGCAAGTCGCTGGCCGCCAAGTTCGTGATCGCGACGATCGTGGCGCTGGCGATTTGGGCGATCAATTTCTACGGCATTCTGTCGTGGTTGCAGCCGGCCGTGACGAAAACCTCCGCCGAGAATCTGATCGTCAATTACGTCCCCTGGTGGGTCGCCGCGGCGACTCACCTCGTCTTCGGCTGGACGATGGTCCTGGTGTATCCGTTGGGACAATACGTGGCATACAAGCAGGTGACGGAGCAATCATGACCGAAGCGAAAGCTCATTCCTCGACGGGCGAACTCCCGACGATCGACCCGGCCAACTTGGTCGAAGAGCGGCTCGTCTTGTGGTACTTTCTGGCCGGGCTGGGATATCTGTTCGTCTCGTTCGCGGGGGGGCTGCTGATGGCGCTGCAGCTCGTCTCGTGGAACCCGTTGCAAGGGAGCGAATATCTCTCCCCCGGCCGATGGCGAATGATCCACACGAACGCCGTCGCGTACGGGTTCCTGGCGAACTGCTTTCTGGCGTCGCTTCATTGGTCGATCCCTCGGCTGACGCTCAAGCCGGTGTTGAACCGGGCGTTGTCGTACTTCATCTTCTTCGCTTGGCAGGTCGTCGTCTTGGCGACCGCCGGCGGGATCCTTATGGGGCAGGCCCAGGGGGTCGAGTGGGGCGAAACGCCCTGGTGGATCGACCCGCTGGCGCTCGCCGGGCTGGCGCTGGTGGCGATCAACTTCATGGCCCCCATAATCCAGATGAAGGGCCCGATGTACGTGTCGCTGTGGTACTACATGGCGGCGTTCGTGTGGACGTTCTTGACCTACGCGATGGGCAACTTCGTCCCGCAATACTTCGTCTCCGGCACCTCGGCGGGGGCGGTTGGAGGCCTGTTCATTCACGATCTCGTGGGTTTGTTCGTCACGCCGCTGGCGACCGGCATGATGTACTACTTCGTGCCGATCATGCTCAAGAAGCCGGTCTGGAGCCACGGCCTGTCGCTCGTGGGTTTCTGGGGGCTGGCGTTCTTTTACCCGCTGCAAGGCATTCACCACTTCCTCTTTACGCCGATTCCGGACTTCCTGGAGTACGGGGCGATCGTCTCGACCATCGCCGTCGAGTTCGTCGTGATGACGGTGGTGATCAATTTCTTCGGCACGTTGTGGGGTTCGGGCCGGGCGATCGTCACGAATCTGCCGATCCGCTGGTTCTACACCGGCATGGTGTTGTATTTCGTCACCTGCGCCCAATGCGCGCTGCAAGTGACCCAGACCTTCCAGAAGCTGATCCACTTCAGCGACTGGGTCGTCGGCCACGCTCACCTCGTCATGTTCGGCGTGTTCAGCATCTGGTTCTTCGGCATCATGACTTACCTGATGCCGCGGCTGCTGCGCACCTCGTGGTACAGCCGCAACCTGTGCGAGTGGCACTACTGGCTGAGCGCGGTCGGGATCTTCGTGATGTTCCTCGATCTCACGCTCGCCGGGTTGTTCGAGGGTTACTATTGGGTCTCGCTGCGGCCATGGCAGGATTCGGTCGACGGCGTGATCGGATTCTGGATCGTCCGCCTGTTCGCGGGGCTGGCGATGATCGCCGGTCAGGTCGTGTTCTTGTTCAACTTGTGGATGACCTGGCGGAAGAGCAAGAACCCGGCCGCCGCGACCCCGGCGTACGCGACCTGAGCGAAAGGCCGATCGGCCGCGAACGGCTCGTCCCAAGACGCAAAGACATGTCCCAACATCCTCTGCCACGGCGCATGGCGCCCAATTCCCAAATCACGACGTTGAAAGCCGCTTGTTGATTCGCGTTCCTCCCTGTGCGCCGTCGCGCCTTTGCGCGAGGTTCTGGCGGACGAGCCGAATCCAGTTCGTTCAAAGCCCCTAACGATCGCACGTCATGTTTGAAAGCAAATCCGGCATTCTGCTCATCGGCGGATTGGGATTCTTCTTGTTCGCGTTCCTGTCGAACGCGCTGGTGCCCATTCTGCTGTACAGCGACATGCCCGAGCAGTCGGCCGCCGATCTGGCCAAGCAAAACGCCAACGTCCTGTACCAGTGGGAGGACCTCAGCGTCCGCTACCCCGAGGCGTTCCAGAAGCACTTCGGCAAGGCGGACGAGAAGTCGCTCGCCAAGGCGCTGCTGCTCGCCCGCGACGTGTACGTCGGCGAAGGGTGTTGGCACTGTCACAGCCAGTTCGTTCGGCCCGTGTCGAACGAGAGCACCCGTTGGGGGCCCGTTTCGCGGAGCGAAGAGTACCAAAACGAATTGCAGCGTCCCGTGCTGTGGGGCACGCGGCGGGTCGGCCCCGACCTAAGCCGCGAAGGGGGGCGCCGCGGCAACGACTGGCACGCTGTCCACTTCTTCGATCCCCCGGCCGTCTCGACCCGCTCGCCGATGCCGAAGTATCCCTGGTTCTTCGAGGGGCTCTCAGCCCCGGCGGCGGTGCGGCGACTCGACGTGCTGGCGGTCGAAGACCCGGCGGCGGGCGAGTTGGCCGCGGAGATCCGCAGCGAGTTCGGCGCCACGAACGAGGAACTCGCCAAGAACGCCGCCAAGGTCTGGGCCGCGATTGCCAAAAAATATCCCGCCCTGGCCAAGGAACGCGAGCTGTCCGCCGACGCCCCCAACGAACGGGGCCTCGCGATGATCGCCTACGTCCAGTGGCTCGGATCGTGGCTGGAGGATTACCCGTTGTACGAAAGTTACCGGCCGCTCGAGGAGCAGATCGCCAATCCGTTGGAGTAAGGTCGTCGGACGTCGACTTGTCAGGCGCCTTGTGCTGCGGTTGATGCGTTCCACGCGGAGTTTTGCCATGAAGAACATCGTCGTCGCCGTGATGGGCGTCTTCGTCATCGCAGTGAGCGCCTGGGGATTTGGCGGCAAGTTGTGGGAGCTTGTCCTGATCGTGAGGCAGTGGGATTCGGGATCCAGCGAGGGGGCGTTCGCGGTGACGCCGCTCGTCAATTACCTGTTGGCCACGTTCGGCTTCCTGCTCATGCTGTTCTGGGCGGCAGCCAACGGCATGTTCACCGAGATCGAGCGCCCCAAACAGACGATGCTCGACCGCGAGGAGCAACTCGACGAGGGGCACGTCGAAGCTCACTACGCCGACTCGGTGACGCTGGGGAAGAAGAAATAACGAATGACGCCGCGACCAAGTGCGTCGCGGCTCGCGGGGATGTGCGAGTTGTTCGGACCTTTACGCCGAGACCTGGGACGCCATGAGCGATTATCTCGACACCGCGGCTGAGAACGTGCCGGTGGAGCATTCTTCCGCCGTCGACGAAAGCCGGTTCCACAATTACGTCGGCAACCGCATTCCGTGGTACGTCCGGTTGCTGTGGCTGGGTTTCTGGGTGCTGGCGGTCGTGTACGTCATCAAGTACCTGTTCCCGATCCTGCCGGTCGAAATCGCCGATCCTCCGTGACGGTCGCCGCAGAGGTCGCAGGGGACACGGAGCAGCTTCTCGACGGCAGGTTGTGCATCTTTGGAGCTCCGTGCCCCCTGGGGTTTCTGCGGTGAACGCCTCTCCCTCCTCGCCGAACGACGCCGCGTATTGCGCGTTCTGCGGCTTGCCCTTGCCGCCGGCGCTCGGCGGCTCGGCCGAGGGGGACGCCGTCGATTACTGTTGCTCGGGCTGCCGCGTCGCCTCCGATGTGCAAGCCGCGACGGTCGACGAGGATTCGCGCCGCCCGCTGTTTCGCCTGGGGTTGGGCGTGTTCTTCACCATGAACGTCATGGTGTTCAGCATGGCCCTGTGGAGCCAGGACTTCTACCGGGCCGAGGACTTCCAAACGCCGCTCGCCCAGAGCGTGCGGAGCGTCTTTCGCTGGGGGTCGCTGCTGTTCTCCGCGCCGGTGTTGTTCTTGCTGGGCGAGCCGATTGTCGCGGGGGTGTGGCATGCAATGCGCCGGCGGGCCGTGACCACCGATCTGCTCATCCTGCTGGGGGTCGCCGCGGCGTACGCATACTCGGTGGTGAGCGTGCTGCGCAGCGAGGGGCACGTGTACTTCGAGACCGGCTGCGTCGTGCTGGTGTTCGTCTCGCTGGGGCGGCTGCTCGAAGCCCGCGGCAAGCGGCAGACCAGCGCCGCGCTCGACGAACTGAGCCGCCTGCTCCCCGACGCGGTCCGCCTCGTACTGGCTGACGGCGAGCAGCGCGAGGTCCCCCGCGCCGAAGTTCGCCGCGGCGACGTGCTGCGGGCGCTCCCCGGCGAACGGCTGGCCGTCGACGGCCGCATCGTCGCCGGCGCCGCGGCGTTCGACGAGCAGACTGTCACCGGCGAAAGCCGCTACGCCGCCAAGCGCGTCGGCGACCCGGTCTACAGCGGCACGCTCAACGTCGACGGCGATCTGCGAATCGAGGTCACCGCCGCCGCCGGCGAGGAGACCGTCTCGCGGATGCTGGCGCTGGTCCGTGACGCCCGCCGGGCCAAGGGCCGGCATCAGCGGCTCGCCGACGCGATCGCCGCGTGGTTTGTGCCGTTGGTGGCGGTGATCGTGGTCGTCGCCGGCACGTGGCAGGGGCGGCTCCACGGTCTCGACTACGGCATCCTGACGGCGCTGGCCGTGACGCTCATCGCGTGCCCCTGTGCGTTGGGACTCGCGACGCCGATGGCCGTTTGGACCGCCTTGGGTCGCGCCGCCCGCGGTCAGACCCTGTTTCGCAGCGGGGCGGTGCTCGAGCGCCTGGCGACCGTCCGTGCCGCGGCGCTCGACAAGACCGGCACGCTCACCAGCGGCGAGCCGACCGTCCGCACGGCGCTGGTGAGCC
The DNA here is from genome assembly GCA_019636345.1 of Pirellulales bacterium. NCBI lineage: Bacteria > Pseudomonadati > Planctomycetota > Planctomycetia > Pirellulales > Pirellulales bacterium. The sequence continues at coordinate 81,841 of JAHBXQ010000008.1, forward strand.
GCGGCGAGAATCGCGTCGCCGCGCTGCAGACCGTCGCTGCGCTCGCCGCGGGGTCGACGCACGCCCTGTCGCGCGCCGCGGTCGGTTACGTGGGCGAGTTGCACCGAAACGCGCCCGCCGGTTGCGGTGCAACCGGGCTCCGGACCGACCTCGCCGTCGAAACCCTCGGCGGCCGCGGCTTGGTGCTGCGGGACGATACGGGGCGCATCGAGGAGTGGCTCGGCAACGAGCGGCTTGCCCGCGAGGCGGGAGCGACGGTTCCCGACGACTTGATCGAGGCGCTTGTCGAGGCCGACGCCGGCGATGCGACGCTCGCCTACTTCGGCTGGGGTTCGCACGTGCGGGGCGTGCTTGTGTTCGACGAACAGTTGCGTCCCGCGACGCGACTCGCGTTGACCGAGTTCCGTCAGCTTGGCGTCGATCCGATCGTCCTCACCGGCGATCGCTTCGCGCGCGCGGCGCGGATCGCCGACGACCTCGGCGTCGCGGTCCGCGCCGAGTTGCTCCCCGAGCAGAAGGTCGCGGCGCTGGCCGAACTGCGGGCCGGCGTCGAGCCCGACGGAACGGTCGCGATGATCGGCGACGGGCTCAACGACGCCCCCGCGCTGGCGGCCGCCGACGTGGGGATCGCCCTGGGGTGCGGGGCCGAACTGTCGCGCGACGCGGCGGGGGTGTGCCTGCTGGGGGACGACCTGCGCCGGGCCGCGTGGGCGATCGCCCTGGCGCGGCGCACCGTCCGCACGATCCGGCAGAACCTGTTCTGGGCGTTCGTCTACAATGCCGGCGGGATGGCCCTTGCCGCCACGGGCAAGCTCGCCCCCGTGTGGGCGGCCCTCGCGATGGCTGCCAGCAGCTTGATCGTCATCGGCAACTCGCTCCGCCTGTCGCGCTTTCCCGAACCGGAACCCGTCGAACCGCCGCAGTGGACCGCGTCCCCGACGCCCGCCGAATCGGAATCCCGACCGGCGACGACGCCGGCGGCGGCGCCAACCGCAACCCAGCGCGCTGCAGGCGACCTCGCCGCCAGCGCCCTTCCGCGCCCATGATCGAGCTCCCCTTGATTTTCGTCGGCGGGCTGTTGGGCTCGGCCCACTGCATCGGCATGTGCGGGCCGCTTGCGCTCACGCTGGGCGCCGGGGCGCGCGGGGCCAAGGACAACCTGCGGCGGCAAGTCGTGTTCAGCGCGGGACGGCTGTTCACCTACGCCGCGGCCGGCGCCGCCGCAGGGTTCGGCGGCTTGTGGCTCGCCCAGAACAACCGCACGGTGGTTTTGTCGCAGGCGTGGGTCGGCATCGTCGCCGGGGCGGCGCTCGTGCTGGTCGGGCTGGCGACCGCCGGGATCTTGCCGCGTAAGGCCTTGAAGCTGCTGGGGGGAGTCCCCTGCGGCGCCGCGGCGGGGCTCAAGAGTTTTCTCACCGCGCCGCATCTCTCCGGCGTGCTGCTGGCCGGCGTCTTTACGGGGTTCATCCCCTGCGGCCTGGTGTACGCCTTTCTGCTGAAGGCCCTCAGCACGGGGAGCGTGCTCGCGGGGGGCCTCACGATGCTCGCCTTCGGGCTGGGAACGATGCCGCTCATGATCGCCGCAGGAGCGGGGGCGTCGCTGCTGTCGATCGCCACGCGGCAGCGCGTGTTCCACGCCGCCGCTTGGTGCGTCGTCCTCACCGGCGCCATCACGATCGCCCGCGGAGCGACGCAACTGTCCCCGCCGGACGGCGCGACAACGGCCCCGTGCCCGCTCTGCGAGGCCGCGGACGGCGAGTGATTGGCGACCGAGGAAAAGGGGCAAAGGCGGAAGAAGGAAGAGAGACCGCCAGCTGCGGCAGAGGGCGGCGGCGACGTTCCATCGCCAATCACCCCCCTCCCCCCGGCCCCGTGATCGTCAGCGCCGCCGCGGCGACCCCCAGGCCGATGATGTTGAACACGACGATCAGCAGCCCGACGCCCCACAGGGTGCGGCTGCCGTCGTCGCGGTTGGCCGCTTTGCCGGCGCCCTTTTTCTTGGACGACGTCCGGCTGGCGACGACGCCGCAGACCCAGCTCCAGTGGAGCATCACGTGCACAAGCACCCCCATCGCCAGCACGCACAAGCTGCCGAACTGGATGTCGCTCCAGACGAGGTAATCGCCGCCCCACAGCGTCCATCCCTCGGCCTTCGGCCCGGGCGGAAACACGTACCGCACCACGACCGACGCCCAGCACAACGCCATAAACGCCGCCAACAACAAGGCGTCGAGAACAAAGTTGACGTCCGTCTTCGAAAACTTCTGTGCCATTGAACTGTCGAATCAAACGCCTGGAGGAACAACCCACGCAACGTGCCGCACCCGCTGGCGGCTTAGCCCACCCCCCGCAACGCCTCGAGCGCCTCGCGGTGCAGCGACTCCGTCGCCGCCGTCATATAGTCCGCCTCGGCCAACACGAACGGCCTGCCGTCGCAGCCGGTGGCAATTCCCCCCGCCTCTTGAATCAACAACACCCCGGCGGCGGCGTCCCACGGGTGGATTTCGTACGCCCAATGGATGTCGAATCGTCCGCACGCCACGTACGCCAGGTTGAGCGCCGCCGAGCCGGTGCGACGGATCGCTTGGCAGCGGATCGCCATCTCGACGAAGCTCGCCAAGTCGGGCGACTCGCGCGTGATGCCGTACGGCAGGCTCACCGCCGCCAGGGCGGATCGCAAATCGGGCGCCGAACTCACCCGAATCGGCCGACCGTTCAGCGTCGCCCCCTGGCCCTTCGCCGCAGCGAAGCATTCCTCGCGAGTCGGGTCGAGCACGACCCCCGCGAGCAGTTCGCCCCGATGGGCCACGGCCACCGAGGTCGCATAACACGGATTGCGGTGGACGTAGTTGGTCGTGCCGTCCAGCGGGTCGGCGACCCAGCAGTACGGCTCGTCCAACTGGCTGCGATCGGCCGACTCCTCGCCCAGAAAACCGTCGCCGGGGAACGCGGCCAGCACGGCGTCGCGAATCGCCCGCTCAGAGGCAAGATCGGCGTCGGTGACAAAGTCGGCCGGGTTCTTTTCGCGGAATCCGAACGTGGCCGCATGAGCCGCCAACTCCCGGGCGCCGGCGCGGGCCGCGGCAAGGCAGACGTCCAACAGCGAGTCGAGGGGGCGATCCATGGGAGGCGCAGCGGGGGGGCAGGAGGTTTCGATCGGGCCGGAGCGGTGCGGCGGCCCCTGCTCGGGGCGTCCGCCCGGTCGGCCGCTGTTGACGTAAAGCTTTGCCGGTCAGGCAATAACGGCTCGTGGCAGCGGTGCTGCCGCGAGAAGCCTGCAACTTTCTGGCCGGGGGGGCCTCAAAAAGCTGGACTTCGGCTTCCAAACGAGTATCATCATGGGTGAACGAGGAGAAATCGGCTAGGGCGTTATTCAGCCTGATCGCTCGCCTCGCGGTGAACGTGACTGCCTGATCTTCTTTATCCCCCCACAAACGCTTCGGCCTCTTCTCTGTTCCGGCCCCGTCGATTCGCCCTCGGGCGTTCGGCGGGGTTTTTTTGTGCGCCAATCTCGCATAGGGTGCGTGCATCCCGACTGCACGCGCCGCAGAGCGCGAAACGCGATCCGCGGGCATCGAGACAATTTCGAAACCCGAACTTCCGATGCCCCGCACGGGATCAGCGCCTCGCCGGTACTCGACCTCGCCTTCCGCGTCGGCTGCGGTCAACCGGCTCGATCGAACGCAAGTGACTTGCCATGTGGAAACTCGTCGACTGCCGCGCTGAACTTCGTCTCGAAGGCGTCGAGGGCGCCGTCAATCTCGCCGAACCCGCCAGCGGCGTCGCCAACGTGTGCATCGATCGTCATCTCGTCGCGCACCGCTTGCTCGGCGTCGGGGGCGACGATGAAACGACCGCCGCCGATTGGCCGATCGCCGATGCCTACGTCCGCGGACGCGATCTGGTGGTCGTTTACGGCCCGACGCCCGCGCGCCCGTTTACCGTCGAGGTCTACTGGAGCGTCGTCGACGAGCCGCGGGCCCGGTTGGCGCTCGAAGTCGTCGTCTCGGTGCAGACGGAATTGCTCGAGTGTCACCCGCAGTTCTCGGTGAGCAGTCTCGTGCCGGCGCAGGCGCATTCCGAGCGGGCGATCGTGGCCAACCAACCGCGCCCGCTGGCGATCGTGCCGGCGACGCGCAATTGGTCGCTCGCCGAACTTGCCCCGCGCGCCGACTTTCCGCCGGCCGAGGTCGCTCTCGAAGCGATCGGAATCGCCACCCGCTGGCGGCTCGAACAGGAGTTCATGGAGAAGGGCGTCATCCGCCGCGTGCGAGTCCGCGCGTTGATGCTCCCCGCGGACGACGCCGTGACGCTGGCCGAGGAAAGCTGCGACGCCCTCGGCGCCGAAAGCCCGCCGCTCACGACCTGACTCCGCCGCGCGGCGGACAGGACGCGACGCTACGCTTCCCGCGGAGCGCCTTTGCGCAACGCAAGGCCCACGCTCGCCAGGACGGCGATTCCCGCAAGCGGAGCCGCGAACGTCAGCATCGCGTACCGGTAGTCCGCCAGCGCCGACGAGTTCTTCGCCGCCAGCACGAGATAGGTCGTGTACGCCGCGTACCCCCCGAGAAACAGCGCCCCTTCCCACCGTTCGATCGCGTGCCCCGTGAAGAAGATCGGCAAGCAAGCAGCGGCCACGACGATCATCACCGGGATGTCCAGCGCGATCGCCTGGGGCGAGACGGCGATCCCCTCCGGCGCCACGGTCGCGGTCAGACCCAGCACGGCCAGCAGGTTGAACATGTTGCTCCCCACGACGTTGCCGACCGCGATGTCCCGTTCCCCGCGCACTGCGGCCATGATCGAGGTCGCCACCTCGGGCAGCGACGTTCCCACGGCGACGACCGTCAGCCCGATGACCAGTTCCGACACGCCGAACCACCGCGCCACGTCGGCCGCTCCCCCTGTGAACCACCGCGACCCGAGCACCAGCAGTCCCAACCCGGCGACCGTCAGCACGAGATTGAGCGGCAGCTTGGCCTGGGCCGCAGGCGCCGGCTCGCCGAACTCGGCGGCGTACTCGTCGCGGATCGCCTGCTCCTCGCGACGACTCTTGATGATCGCCCACCCCGTGTAGGCCAGCAGACCCGAGAAGAGCAGGACGCCGTCCCCGCGCCCCAGCCGACCGTCCCAGGCGAGCGCCCCCATGACCGCCGACGCCAGCACCATCAACGGCACGTCGAACCAAATCAGTTGCTGCGCGACGACCAGCGGCACGATGACCGCCGAGATCCCCAGGATGAACAGCACGTTGAAGATGTTGCTCCCCACGGCGTTCCCCACCGCCAAGTCCGGCTGGCCGGTGAAGCACGACTGCAGACACACGACCAACTCCGGCGCGCTCGTGCCGAACGCCACGACGGTCAGCCCGATCACCAGCGGCGACACCCGCGCGGCCGCGGCGATCCCCGAGGCGCCGCGAACCAGCACCTCCGCCCCGAGGGTCAGCGCGACCAATCCGACGATCAACAACCCGACGGCGAACATTCTCGAACCCTTTCGCTGTTTCCTCGCGGCGCCGATTTTGCCCGGCCCGCCCTGGCGGAAATTGTAATTCGCTCGCCCGCGGGCCTCCTATCGCCCTTTCGGCAAAACAGCCGCTTTTCCGTGGGCCGAGTCGTTGCCGATCTCCGCAACCTCCGCTGTGCAGTCTCTGGCCACGACGCATTGGTCCTGCTTATCATGAACCGACGGCCTGCCGACCCTTCCGGAGGCGTCCTGGCCGTCCGTCGAGCCCGGTTCGCTCGGGCGTCGTCGGCTTCTCGTTGAGAGTGCACAACGTGGGTTATCGTTTCGCGACCGCCGAACCCGTCGCATCGGGATTGTCCCGCATTGCGCTGGAACAAGTCGACCGCGCACTGGGCGAGATCGCCGATCCGCAACTCTCCGCCGCAGTCACGGTGCACGAGGTCCGCAAGCGATGCAAGAAGCTGCGCGGGCTCTTGAGGCTCGCTCGCCCCGCTCTGGGACGAACGTATCAACGCGAAAATCGGGCGATCCGCAACGCCGCCCGGCTGTTGTCGACGACCCGCGACGCCGCCGTCGCCGTGGCGGCGTTCGACGCGCTGGTCGGCGATTCCGCTGAGGAATTCTCTCCCGATGCGGTCGCCGCGCTCCGGGCGGCCTTGGCCGGCGCCAATCATGCGGCGGAGTCGCCTGCCGGAGAGCCGCTCGAGCAGTTCCGGCAGCACATGCTCGAGTTGCGGAACCGAATCCCCGCCTGGCGCATGCGCGGCAAGGCCGAACGAGCCGTCGCGCGCGGCTTCGCCGAGCAGCATCGACTTGCTCGGCAAGCGATGCACGTCGCCTTCGACGACCCGACTCCCGAGCGGCTTCACGAATGGCGCAAAGGGGTGAAGTACCACGGCTATCACCTGCGACTCGTCGTTCGCGTCTGGCCGCGGGGGGTGAAGCCGTGGATCGGCGCGGCGACGAAACTCGGCGAAACGTTGGGCGAGGATCACGACTTGGCGGTGCTTGCCGTGCGCGTCGTCGACGCGGGGCGGCAGGCCGATCAGGCGACCGCCGCGGCCCGGCTCGTCGAGCTGGCCGAGGACGCTCGGGCCCAGCGACAGGCCGTCGCCCGGGAGGTCGGCAAGCGGCTCTTCGCGTTCCGCTCGCGCGACATGGAGCGGTGGCTCGCGCGATTGTGGTGATTGCATCGCGCGAGTCGACGCCGCGCTTGCGCCCAATGCCCGCGCTTGCGCCCAATACGTGCGCCCAATGATTGACGACGAATGTCGTCACCTCGACGAAGCGTGCGGGAGCTTCTGCGCGGGCGCGCTTGGCTCGCGGTGCGAAGATTGCCGCGGGATTCACGACGCGCGCTCGGCGGATCTGCGATTGGCATGCCCCGTGCACTGAAGCTGCTCGCCGCGCGAGAGTTCTGCACGTCGCTGGAACGACCGCGCGTGGGCGATCACAAGCGGGCCGCCGCGGCCCCGGGAGAGAGAACCATGCTGAAGAAACTGTTGTTGGCGATTGTGGCGACCGCGGGGCTTGCCATGACCGGCGCCAAGGCCGAAGCGGGTCATGGCTGCCACGCGGGAGGGTACGGCTACCACGGCGGGTACGGTTACGGCGCTCCCCGCGCCGCCTACTACGGAGGCGGTTACGGCGGCGGCTACGGCTACACGCGGGTTCACTCGTTCTACGGCAGCCCCGCCCCCTACTACGGCGGGTTCGGACCGTATGGCGGCTTCGGCCCGGCTCGGTACTATCCTCCCCGCAGCGGAGTCAGTTTCTCGATCGGGTTCTGACCCGGGGCCTCGACGGCCCACTTTCCAACTCCCTGGTCCACCACGCGGCCTGTCGAGCATCGCCTCGGCAGGCCGCTTCTTACTTGGGTTATTTGGGGTCCTCTGGATGTCCGGCCCGGCGGCCTCGATGTGAGGTGAAGTCGTTATGATGACATAGCCGCACGGCCTAGAGAATCATTGTGAGAGAGTGAGTTGTCAGAATGATCTCATTCGAGCCTGTTCTCCACCAGGCTATAACACGAACAAATGAATGCAAATCGTTTAATATCAAGGTGTTATAAGAATTGTTCAGGCGTTTGGCACGCCCGATGCTTTAAGGCGATCCATACGAACGAGTCGCCTGGAGCCGCTGGGCTCGGCCGTTCGGAGCCAAACCTTGCAGGACCAGATCGCCTGGCAACCGCACTTCAGAGAGGGAAATGACCATGTTCAAGAAGATGTTCGCTGCGGCCGTCGTCGGTGTTTCCGCGTTGTTCGTCTCCGCCCCCGCGGCTGAGGCGGGCGTCATCGTCGGGGTCGCCCCGGTGCGTCGGGTCGCGGCTCGGGCCGTTCTGCCCCCGTACCCGGTCGCTCGCCGCGTGGTGGCGACCCCCGTCGTCGGACCTGTCTACCGCGGTCCGGTGGTCTACGGGGGCGTCTACGGGGCCCCGGTGTACAGTCCCGTGATCGCCGTCCCGGGCGTCTCGGTCGGCTTCGGCTGGTGATCAGCGCAGCTCAGCCCAGCCCAGCGAGGGCCCCCCCTGACGAGGGCCCCTCGCCCCCCCAAGCGGTTGTTCGTCAACAGTGTGCGGGTGACGGACAACCTGGCGCCGCCCGTCGGCTCGCAAGAGTCGACGGGCGGTTTGCTTTTTCACGCTCGGGCGTCGGCCTTGCAGGCCCGCCCGGTACTCTTCTCCCCGCTCGTCGCGTACCATGACTAGGAAGGGGCGGCTGACCCGCAGGCGCGCCCCGCCGAATTCTTACAGGTCGCCGCGACGCGTCCGTCCGGCGACCCGAGTCCGGGAGAGTTGTCATGGGAAGAAAACTGCTCATCCTCGCGGCGCTGGGCGTCGGCTTGGTCGTCGCCGGCGCCTCCTCGGCTGACGCGGGGATTTACTATCGTCGCGTCGCCCCGGTGCGACACGTCGCCGCCCGAGCCGTCCTGCCCCCGTACCCGATTGCGCGGCGCGCGGTCGTCGGACCGGTCTACCGGCCGTATTACGCGCCGTACTACTACGGCGGGCCCGGCGTCTCGGTGCGCGTCGGTTGGTAAGCGATTGAATCGGAACGAGAAGTGGAGCGACGCCGCCGTCGGCGCCGCTCGCGCAAGCCAGTTTGGTTTGCGGGAAGTGTGCGCCCTCGCAAACCGGACCGAGCCGTCTGCCGGCGGGAAACCGTCGGCAGGCGGCTCATTTTTTTGCGCGCGTCGCCGGCGCCAAGGCAACCCGTCGTCTCAAGCCATGCGCCGAACGGCGCCAGCGTGCCGGTCCCGTTTCCCCGGTCCGTCGTTTCCCGAGAATCCTCAATCTCCCCAGCCCCCGGCGCCGATGGTTGCGATAGAGAGACGGTGCGCACCGGAAGCGCATCACGCCAGTCTCCGACCACTTCGTTGCTAGCACGGAAGCGAGCACGGGTCCGCCATGCTGGTCATCATCAGCGACCTGCACCTGACCGACGGCACCAGCGGATCGATGATCTCGCCGGGGGCGTTCCAGTTGCTGCGCGATCGGCTCGAGGACCTTGCCTGCGGGGCCTCGCAGCGTCGCGACGGTTCGTACCGGCCGGTCGACCGCATCGACTTGGTGTTGCTGGGCGACGTGCTCGACGTCATTCGCTCGACCCGCTGGCTTGAGTCGCGCGTCCGACCGTGGGACGACCCGGCCGGCCCGGCGTTCGCCGCGATGGTCGCCCGCATCACCGACGACACTCTGCGCCGCAACGCCGAGGCGCTGGGAGTCTTCCGCGCCGTCGCCGAACAGGGGATCTCCGTCCCGGCCGCCTTGGCCGACGGCCGCATGGCTCGCGGCGCCGCCGAGCCCGTGCCCGTGCGAATCCACTACATGGTCGGCAACCACGACTGGTTCTATCACCTGCCGGGGGCCCCGTACGACCAACTGCGGCGGCAAGTCGCCCAGCACATGGGCCTGGCGACCTCGCCCGAGGGACCCTTCCCGCACGAGCCGTGGGAAAGCAACGAGCTGCTGCAGACCCTCCGGCGCCACAAGGTCTTCGCCCGGCACGGCGACGTCTACGACCCGTTCAACTTCGAGGGCGATCGCAACGCCAGCAGCTTGGGAGACGCGATCGTCGTCGAACTGCTCAACCGCTTCGGCGTCGAGGTCGAGCGCCGCCTGGGCGAGGAGCTCCCCTCGAGCGTGCTCGCCGGTTTGCGCGAGATCGACAACATCCGCCCCCTGCTGTTGATTCCCGTCTGGATCGACGGCCTGCTCGAGCGCAGTTGCCCGCAGCCGGCGATCCGCAAGGAAGTCAAGAAGATCTGGGACGCCCTGGCCGACGAGTTTCTCGACCTGGCGTTCGTCCGCGCCCGCGACACCTGGAGCCCGGTCGACATCGTCGACGGCCTGCAGAAGGCCCTCAAATTCAGCCGCCGGCTGTCGGTCGGCTGGGCCAGTTGGGTCGCCCGGTGGATCTGCCAACTGCGCGGGGCCGACAACAGCTCCTACGCGACGCACGCCCTGGGCGAGCAGGACTTCCGCAATCGCCGGGCCAAGCATATCGTTTACGGACACACCCACCACGCCGAGACCGTCCCGCTCGACGCGAGCTACGCCGAGGGGTACGTCCTGCATCAGGCGTACTTCAACAGCGGCACTTGGCGGCGGGTGTACGAGCAAACCCAGTTCGCACCGCGGGAACACGAGTTCATCGCCGCGGACACGCTAACCTACCTGGCGTTCTTCAAAGACGACGAACGCAAGGGCCGACCGTACGAAACGTGGACCGGCACGTTGGGCATTTCGCCCCACACGACCCCCGTCTATCGCTTCGACGCCCCCGAGACGAGCCGTGCCTCCGGCCAACCGATTTCGACACCAAGCGTACCGGTCCGAGCCCCCCGCTTCGCCGTACCGCTTGCTCCCATCCGGCCCGTGCGGGCCGGAACCGCGGCAGGCGGCGTCCGCTGAGGCGGACCTCTCCGGGGGCTCGCTGCGCCCGACCTCGACCCCGGGCGAGGCCGCAACCGTCGCCGCAGCCCGCGAGTTCTACGCCCGGCTCGAACGCTGCGGTCGAACCTTCGCCGACGCGGGGGTCGTCGCCCTCAATCTCGCCCACGGCACGTTCGCGGGCAACGACTGGCTGGGGCTGGTGACCGAATTGGCCCGCGTCGCGCCGGGGTTGTGCGACGTGTTGCGCCGCGTCGGCAAAGGCGCCGTCGACCTCGTCGCCGGCGAGACGGGCAACTTCACCCCCGCGTACGCCGCGCGGCTCGAACGGGGGCTCTCGGCCGGCGCGGGCCGCTCGATCCCCGTCCGGCTGTTTCACTGGTCGGGGCAAAACAACCACGTGGCCCGAGCCGACGGGGCGGTGAACCTGCTGGTCGAACTCGACCGTCGCGCCGCCGAGCTGCCGGCCGAGGCCTGGGCCGACCCGCGCCGCCCGCCGCGCGTGCAGTTGTGGGGGCACAGCCACGGCGGCAACATGCTGGCGATCCTTACGAACCTGCTGGCCGCCGACGAGGCGACTCGGGCCGAGTTCTTCGCCGCCGCGCGGCCGTTCTACCACAGTTGGCTCGCCGGCCGCGCCGACCTCCCCGCGTGGAGCGCGGCCGAACAGCTTCTCGCCGACCCGGATCGCCCCGTGCGGCGCCTGCGGCTCGACGTCGTCACCTTCGGCACGCCGATCCGCTACGGCTGGGACTCCGGCGGCTACGCCCGACTGCTCCACTTCGTCAACCATCGCCCGGTCGCGGACCTGCCCGAGCACCTCGCCCCCTACCCGCCGGCGGTCGGCGACGTGTTGACCGCGCGGCACGGCGACTACGTCCAGCAAATCGGCATTGCGGGCACCAACCTGTGCGTCACCCCGCTGACGCTGCGCACCTTCAAGGCCAACCGCCGCTTGGGGCGATTACTGGAAGCCGGCGTCGACCGCGAAGGACTCCGCCCCCGCTTGCGCCGCGGCGTGCGCGTCGCCGCGGAGGGGACGACGCTGCTCGTCGACTACGCCGACCCCGACCGCTCCCCGTTGCGCCACCTCTGGGGCCACGGCCTGTACACCCGCACCCGATGGCTGGCATGGCAATGCGAACGCATTGCGGAGGAGTTGTACGGGGGGGACGAGTAGGGGCGGATCAGCGACCAAACTCGCGGTGCGCGCCATGGGCTGCGCCAGTGTTGTGCAATTCCTTAAGATGGGGTCACCTCACTATGCAACGGCAGCGCAGCAGCGAATCTAGAATCAATCCGCACCAAACCACGTGAGGTCGAATTCATGAATACCAGTGAACTGATTCAAGCGAAGTTTCAGGCGTGGGCCCGTCGTCAAGACATGCCGCTGCAGGCCAAAGACAAACGTGGAGCGAAAAACTACACGTTGTCTGTTGAAGCGAATTTGTTCGGTGGTCAGTTGGACGACGATGTCCGAAACGCATTCAATGCTGGTGCTGGGGGTGAATTAAGAGGTGAGATATGCTCTTTGCAGGCGTTGCACTCTTCTGCCGCCATGGCTGTAAACGTTTTCCAGTATTGGCTCTGTCATCAAGAGCAAAGCCTGCTGGCGAAAATACTTTCGATTCCAAGCACTGGCATACGAGAAATTAGTTTCGAGAAACAGTTGCCGGTTTGCAGCGATCCGAAAGCGCAGGGGTTTAAGAAACCTCCGCATGTGGATGTTTGCGTTGAGTATACCAGAGGAGGGCGAGTCGGCATTGAATGCAAACTTCACGAACCATTTGGAAGGGAGAACCAGTCATTGCTGTCAGATCGTTACTTGCAACTATCCGATGCTTGGAAAGAAGTTCCGCGATGGCGAGATCTGGCAAGCAAGCTGAGCAAGTCCAATCTCGAATTCAAAAGACTCGGCCCCGCGCAACTAGTCAAGCATGTCCTTGGCTTGATGTTTGATCAGCGCGCTCAAGATGTCAGATTGCTGTACTTCTACTACGATGCCCCGGGTTTTGATAATAGTGAACACCTCATTGAGATACGTCGGTTCAGCGACATCATCGTAGATGATCCGATCCGATGTCAGCCCATCTCTGTCCAGGAGTTCATCGCTAAGGCATTTAGAGTTTTGGACGAGAAACGCAGCAATTACCTGCGATATTTGAGCGACCGCTATTTGTGAGCGCTGATTACTTGCGATCGCCCACGACTTTCGGACAGCGGCGGGGCTTGAGTTTACGCCGCTAGGACCGACGCCTCCGCCAAGTGCGAGGCACAGTTCCAAGTCCGCTGGCGCGGCCGCGCAGTCTGCTGCGAACGCGCGCCCGCTTCTCTGCGGCGGCTTGAATTGTACCGCCCGCCGCGCGGGATTCTGCTGGAAATTGGGCCGCCGCATCGTCTAGAACGAAGGCATCGAACCGCGCTGTGCGATCGGCCGGTCGGCCGGGGCGAGCCGACGGCGCCGGGCCCGTCGGGGGTTTTGCTCGGCGGTCGAGCAAAATGGAATATTGCTTGCAAAACTGCCCCCTGGCGATCGGCGGCGTCGGGCGCAAGTCCAACGCTTGCAAGCAGCTCGGATGACGACGACCGTGGCGCCGGCGGGGGTTTTGCTCCGTGAAAAACGATTCGAGGGCAGTTTGGCAAAACGTGCCGCGCCGTTCCCGACGAAGCTTGATCGAGACAGGGACGACAATTCGCTGGCGGCTCGCGCCGCGCGGCTCATGGTTTGTGGTCGAAGCCTTATTCCTTTTCCTTGTGATTGCCATGGCGACTGAATTCTGCGTCCTTGCGACCGCACCTTCCGCCGCCGAGGCGGACGCGATCGCCGCCGCGCTCGTCGAGCGGCGGTTGGCGGCGTGCGTGCAGATTGTCGGGCCGGTGGCGAGCGTGTATCGCTGGCAGGGACGGGTCGAGCGGGCCGAGGAGCGGTTGCTCGTCGTGAAGACGACCGCCGCGGCGTATCCGCAGGTCGAGGCGGCGATTCGCGAGCTGCACAGTTACCAGTGCCCCGAGATCGTCGCGCTGCCGATCGTCGCCGGCAGCGACGACTACCTCGGCTGGCTCCGCGGGGAGATCGGGGATGGTTGACTGGGGATTGCTGAAGCGAAGAGCAGGCAACCGCCGGCAGCCTCGTCGCCATTCACCGCTCACGCTCCCCGCTCCGGCGTGATCCGCCAGGCGTACACGAACAGCGCACCGAGGACGAGGTCGACGACGCCGAACGCCAGCATCGGCGCCGCGAGCCGGCCTTGCAGGAACAGAACGACCGCGGCCAGTCCGAAGCCGAACTTCTCGAGGGCGCCGGCCAGCATGATCGGTCGCAACCGTACGGGGTCGCGGGCGATCATCAGAAACGCGATCTGCCATGCCGCGGCCACGCCGAGGAAGCCGTAGAAATGCTCGGGGTGATTCAGCGGCGGCGGAAAGTCGCGCCCCAGCCGGCCCTCCATAAAGTACTGCGGCAGGATCACGGCAAGGCCGTAGACGCCGGCGTAGCGGAACAGGCGTTGGACGAAGTTCATAGCGGCATGCCCGAAGGACGGCCAGGGGATTTGCTGCGGCCGGCGATCGGGGGCTGCCGACCGGCACGGCGGAACACCGCGAGCGATTACGCTCGTTCGAGCACGACCGCGACCCCCTGCCCCATGCCGACGCACATGGTCGCCAGGCCGAGGGCCGCGTCGCGGGCGACCATCGCATGGACCAGCGTCGTGACGATCCGCGCGCCGCTGGCGCCGAGCGGGTGGCCGAGGGCGATCGCTCCGCCGCGGACGTTCACGCGCTCGGGGTCGAGTTCCAAGAGCTGGATGCAGGCGAGCGCTTGCGCGGCGAACGCCTCGTTGAGCTCGACGAGGTCGACGTCGGCCAGCTTCAGCCCGGCGCGCTTCAGCGCGGTCTTCACCGCCGGGACGGGGCCGGTTCCCATGACGGCCGGGTCGACCCCAGCGACGGCGGTTGCGCGGACCTTGACCAGCGGCGCCAACCCGAGTTCGCGGGCGCGGCGATCGCTCATCACCAACAGCGCCGCGGCGCCGTCGTTGACGGGGCTCGAATTGCCCGCGGTGACGGTCCCCACCTGCGGCATGAACGCGGGGGACAACTCGGCCAGGGCCGCGATGCTCGTCTCGCGACGGATGCACTGGTCCTCGACGATCAGCGTTCGCGCGCCGGTTTCGCTGCGGCCCCAGACGGGCGTGATCTCGGCGCGGAACTCGCCCGAGTCGGTCGCGGCGGCGGCCTTTTCGTGGCTCGCCAGGGCGAACACGTCCTGCGCCTCGCGGCTGATGCCGTAGGCTTGGGCCAGGAACTCGGCGGTGAGCCCCATCATCAGGGCGCCCTTGCTGGTGGTGCGGAACAGCTTGGGGTTGATCGCATCGGCCCCCGCGTCCATCGGGAGGTGGTGCATGTGCTCGACCCCCGCGACGATCTGCACGTCCTCGGCCCCCGCGACGATGGCGTGGGCGGCCTGCGCGAGGGCCTGGAGGCTGCTGCCGCAGAGCCGGTTGATCGTCGCTCCCCCCGCAGCGTGCGGCATGCCGGCCAACAGCGCCGCCATGCGGCCCACGTTGAACCCTTGCTCGTCCCGCTGCTGGGTGCAGCCCACCAGCACGTCCTCGATCTCGGCGGGGTCGATCTGCGTGCGCTCGACAAGCGTGCGAATGACGTGCGCGGCCAAGTCGTCGGCCCGCACGTCGCGATAAGCGCCGCGCTCGGCGTGCGATCGGCCGATCGGCGTGCGACAGGCGTCGATGATGACGGGAGTGTTCATGGGGGTGCTCGATTCGCAGAAGGCAGCCGCGGATGAACGCGGATCAACGCCGATGATTGTTGAGTCGGTCGCAACGTTCGCTGAGGCGTCAGCGTCGCCGGGCGGCCCGCGAGAGGCATCGCGGCGCCCCCGGGATCGCTCACCCCGTCAGCGAATAAAACTTCCCGTCGGCACGGGCGACGCGGAGCAGGGTTTCGGTCGGTTCGTAGCGCCCGCCCAGCGGGGCGAAGGTTTCGAGTTTTTCCAGAATCGCCTGCGCCCCGACCGTGCCGGCCCAAAAGAACAGCCCGCCGCGGAACGGGGGGAAGCCGATGCCGTAGATCAACGCCAGATCCAATTCGGCCGGACTGGCGACGATCCCTTCCTCCAGGATCCGCGTCGCCTCGAGCAGCATCGGCAGGACGAGCCGGTCGGCCAGTTCGTCCCCCGACCGCTTGCGGCGTGCGGCGGCGTCCCCTGGGCCCGCGGCGTCGACGATCGCCTGCGCCGCGGCGCTGGGGGACGCCTTGTCGGGCTTGTGCGGATTGGCGTAGTCGAAAAACCCCTTGCCCGCTTTCTTGCCGAGTCGGCCCGCCGCGACCATCGTCGACAAGAGCGGCGCCTGAACGACCCGGTCGGGGAACGCCTCGTGCATCACCTCGCCGGCGTGGAGCGCCACGTCGAGTCCCACCGTGTCGTACAGCTCGATCGGCCCCATCGGCATGCCGAACGACTTGGCCGCGCGATCGATCTGCTTGATCGACGCCCCCTCGGACAGCAGGACCAACGCCTCGTTCATGTACGGCATCAGCACGCGGTTGACGACGAACCCCGGGCCGTCCTCGACCACGATCGGGCTCTTGCCCAGTTGCAGCGCGTAGGCGACGGCCGTGGCGATCGTCGCGTCGCTGGCGCCCGGGCCGCGGATCACCTCGACCAGCGGCATCCGCCGCACGGGGTTGAAGAAGTGAAGCCCGCAGAACCGCTCGGGATGTGCGAGCCCTGATGCGAGGCGGGCGACGGGGATCGTCGAGGTGTTGGTTGCCAGGATCGCGTGCGGGGCGAGCTTCGGCTCGAGTCGGGCGTAGAGCGCTCGTTTCGCGGCGCCGTTCTCGTAGATCGCCTCGACGACGAAATCGGCCAGCGCCACTTCGTCGTCGTCGATCGTGCCGTTCACCAGCGAGGAGATTTCGAGCACCTTCGCCGGCGCGGGACCGCGGAGCTTGCGGTCGTAGCTCGCCTCGTTGACGGTCGCCGCGAAGCCCCGCCGCACCGCGTCCATCGAGACGTCGGCTAGCGTCACGGGCAGGCCCCGCTTGGCGTTCGCGGCGGCGATCCCCTGGCCCATCACCCCGGCGCCGACGACCGCGGCGGTCCGCACGTTTCGCGGCGCCGTTTCGGCGAGCTTGTTCGCGCTGCGCTTGTGGCCGTCCTGCAGGAAGAAGACGTGCAGCAGCGCCCGATTCACCGGCGAGCCCCACAGCGGGCCGAACGCTTCGGACTCGATCGCGCACGCCGCGGGCAAATCGACCGTCGCGCCGCCGATCATCGCCTCGAGCGCCGCCAGCGGGGCTGGGTAGTTTCCCCCCGTCTTTCCCTGGATGTACGCGTTGGCGGTCGCGGCCAGAAACGCCAATTCCGTGTCCGACATCGGCAGCGGTTGCGACCACCGCTCGCGATCGCGGAGGTAGTCGCCCGAGGTCTGTTCGGCGCGAATCAGCCGCACCGCGGCGGCCAACAGGGCGTCGCCGGCGGGATGCTCGGCGACGACGTCGGACACGAGCCCCATGGCCCAGGCCGCGTCGGCGTCGATCGGTTCGCCGCCGGTGATTAGCTCGATCGCGTTGCTCAGCCCGATCACCCGCGGCGTGCGGGCCGTCCCCCCCCAGCCGGGAAGCAGCCCAAGCTTGACCTCGGGAAAGCCGAAGTTCGTCCGGCCGTCGCGCACCATGATCCGGCGATCGCACCAGATGGCCAATTCCGCCCCGCCCCCCAGGCAGACCCCCTCGATCGCCGCGACGGTGACGAACGGCGCCCGGGCCAGTCGGCCGAACAGCTCGTGCCCTTGGCGGGAAAGCTTCATCACGTCGGCGGTCGGTTCGTTGATGCTCGCGGCAAACTCCCGCAGATCGGCCCCCGCGATGAAGCTGCCCGGCTTGGTCGAGCGGATCACCAGCCCGGCCAGCCCGGGGCGCTTCGACAGCGCGACCAACTTCTGCTCGAACGCGTGCAGCACCGACCGCAGCAGCACGTTCGCGCCCTTGGCCGGGTCGTTGATCGAGAGGACCGCAATGTCCTCCGCGGGGAAATCGAGCGACAGAATCGCCGGGTCGGCCATGACAAGCCTCAAAAATACCGTGCGTCTTGAAAAGCGGAATGCGTCTGCGCGGCGCAGCCTTGCGGATCTCGCGCAATTGCTATGCTGTATCTTATGACCGCCGACCCGTTACGCACAGACGCCGCGCTTGCCGGGGGAGCGGTGCGCACGGTCGATGCGGAGCGGTGGTGGGCGTTGCCGCTCATGTTGGCGCTGCTGGTCGGCGTCGTGGCGGCTTTCGGATTCTGGACCACCGGGGGACAATTCCCCAACACGAGACGCCCGGACGCGCAGATCGTCCCCTCGCCGTCGCCGCAGGGCGACTCGGTGAGCCTGGCGATCGACTTCGGCAACGGCGCGCGGCGCGAGTTCGCCGCCCTCCCCTGGCGCCCGCAGATGACGGTCGCCGATCTCATGGAGGCGGCGCGCGAATTCCGCCCGGGGATCGCCTACGAGCAGCAAGGAACCGGCGCCGGGGCGTTCCTCACCGCACTTGAGGGGGTGGCCGGCGAAGGCGCGGGGGGCCGCTGGTGGCAATACCTCGTCAACGACCGCCCCGCCAACGACAGCTTCGGCGTCCACGAGCTCAACCCCGGCGACCGCGTCTTGTGGAGATTCGCCGCGGGGGACGAGCAGGACGAACTGGCGACGGAGTGATCCTGTCGCCAGCCCGAAATGATCGAGCAGGCAAAGCGCTAGCGATCGTCGAACAAGGCTGGGTAGTCGCGGGCTGCGTCGAGAATCCGCATCACTTCGATTCCCTCCGAAGTTGGCCGATAGACGACGATCCACCGCTGTGCGGGAAAACAGCGAATGTTCAGACCCAGATCGGGGCGCGCCTCGCCGATCAGCGGATGAGCGGCGTACTCGTTGCACTTTGCGACGAGGTTCTCGACGACCCGCTCGGCCGCGAGCGGTCGAGCTTGCTCCACGGCGATGAACAGAGCGATCTCCTGCAGATCCTGCTCTGCGGCGGGGGTACGAACGGCATAGGCCACGTCGTTAGCGCCCTTCAGCCGCCAGCCGGGTTCGGAGCGCCGCCTTCGTCGCCTCGACGTCGAACGGGGCGCTCTGACCAGCGGCGCTTTGCTCTTCGGCGACGCGAATTTTGTCCTTCAGATCCAAGAGTTGCCGCTGATGCTCGCGGAACTGCTCGACGGCCGCCTCAAGCGACGCCGGCCCTCGTCCGGCGGCAATCTGCGGACCGATGAAGTCGTGGAACAACTGGACTTCGCTGGGTGAATTTGCAGACATGCGCGGTGAACTCCTCGTCGAGCATTATACCTGAGGCGGGATGGCAGGCCAACGAATCCGGTTTCCTCCGCTCTCGGACCGCGTCTTGTGGACATTCGCCGCGGAGGGGTACAATTCGGGGCCCTGAAAATTCTTGCCCGCCTGCCGCGGCTAGCGGCCGAACTGGGAGCGTCTGCTGTGAATCGATCGGTCTTGCGCGACGTGTTGGTCTTCGCCCTGTTGGTGATCCTGGGGATCGCCGGTCGTTGGGCTCAGCCGACGTGGAACTTCACCCCGCTGGCCGCCACGGCCGCGTGTGCCGGATTCTACTTCCGGCAGTGGCTTCCCGCGCTGCTTGTGCCCGTCGCGACGCTGGTCGTTTCGGACTTGTGCTTGCGATCGCACGACAGCTTGGCCGTCCTGGCGAGCGTCCACGTGATGATGCTGTTGCCGCTGGCCTTGGGGCGTTTGGCCCAACGGACGACCGGTTGGCGCCGCGCCGGGTGCTGGGTCGCCACGGGCGTGGTCCCCGCGACGGCGTTTTTCCTCGTCACGAACTTTGCCGTCTGGGCCTTTCAGAGCCACTATCCGACGACCCTCGCGGGGCTGGCCGAGTGCTATGTCGCGGGGATTCCGTTCTACCGGACGATGCTTGCGGGGGACGTGGTTTACGTCGGCGCCGTGGTCGCCGCGCTGGCGGCGGCTCGGTGGATCGAGACGCCGGCTCCGGCCGGGCAACTCGCTTGAGCTTGGGCGCCGCTTAGGTCGCGGCGACGCCCGCCGGCTCTTCTTCGGCCGCCGGCAGCCAAGCGTCGACCAGCGGCTTGATGTCGCGGGCCGCGACGAGCACCGCTGCGGCGACGTCGTCGTCGATCGCTCCGCGCGCGACCGTCGCGGCGACCAGCGTCTTGATCACGCCGCGCATCTCGGTGATCCGCTGCTTAAGTTGCTCCGGGGCGGCGGCCTGGACCGCTTCGAGCCCGGCGTCCACCGCGACGATCCGATCGAGCATCCGGCGCTTTTCGTAGCGCGGGCCGGTCTCCATCGGGGCGCCGATGCCGCCCCCGCCGAAACCGCCGCCGAACTCGCCTCTACCGTACCCCCCTCCTGGGCCGCCAAAACCTCCCCCAAATCCGGGGCCGAACCCGCCGGCGCCGGCCAGCAATTCGTCCTGGTAATCGCGAGCCGCTTTGCGTTCGTCGGTGAGCACGTCCCACGCCAAGTCGGCCAGGGCCGGGCCCAGGATCTGAGCCTCGGGCCCGCCGGGGGCGAATTTCATCTGCTTGAGCAGCGCCGCCGTCTGGCACCGTTCGGGGAGCTTGATCGAACCGTCGCCGATCAGTTTGGCAAACGCGGCCGTGACCTCGGGGGTCGGCCCCTGGGCGAATTGGTTCGCAAGCACTTCGGCCGCCTGCACCCGCATCCAGTTGTACACCGTTCGCGTGACGTCGTCCGGGATCTCCTCGCGGTCGATCACCCCCAGGGCCGCCTTGGCGACGCGCTCGGCCAGCTTCGGGTCGACGCCGAACTTGGCGTGCCGCTGCAGCCCGACCAGGGCGGCCACCTTGACCGAGGAGGGGATTTCGTTCCCCTTCCATTCGTCGTTCTCGGCCAGGATCAACAGCGCACTGGTGGCGGTCGACGAGACGACGGGCGCCTGGCCCCGCTCGCTCTTGTCGTCCAGGGCGCCGATGATCAGCACCGCGTTGTACCGACACGCGGGGTGATAGTTGCCGAAGGCGATTTTGCCGCACTCCTTGATCGCCAAGGTGTTGAGATGCGTCCGCGCCTCGGCCGAGGGGGTCGAGCCGATGTACCGCTGGAACAACTCCTTGCGGGCCTTGGCGAGGTTCCCCAGGCTGTCGGCACGGGTGCTGGTCATCAGCGGGAAGAAGTATCCCGAGAAGAAGGCGTCGAGCACGCGCTTGTCCGCGTCGGTCGGAGGGCCGCTGTTACGGAGGATCTTCCCGACCTCAAGGGCCGCTTGCTTTCCCTTGGCGTCGGTGAGCTTCGGTTCGCTTTCGTCATAGCGACCCGATTGGGCGCCGGCGCGCGGCAAGAGCGCCAGCCCGACCGCCGCCGCGGCCAGCAGGCCGACGACGCGGCATTGGCGAGAGAATCCCCACATGGCCTCGACTCCTCGATGGCGAGATCGACTGTTCCGGACGTCCCGCGCACAGAGCGACGCAACCATCGCCGGCGCGGGTCGATAAGCGGAGCGCCCCGGTCCCGGCCAGAGCCGCCGCGACGAGAACGCCCCTCTTGCACACTACTCACCGAGCGACGGAAATGTCAAGCTGGCAGGGAGTTAGGCCTCGCATCCCGGCCGAGAAAAACAGGCCGTCGCGGCGCGAATCGGCATTCCCCTCACGTCCAAACTCCCCGCGATCCATGACGCTTCTGTACGCCTCGCCCCGATTTCTGGACCATGACACGGGCGTCCATCCCGAGTCCCCCCGCCGGCTCAAGGCGATCGCCCGGCAGCTCACAGCGGACGGCTGGCCCGAGCGGTGCGTCCAACCGTCCTGGGAGCCGGCCGGTCGGGCCGAAATCGAGGCGGTCCACACGGCCGACCATCTGGCCGCCTTGTGCGAGATGGCCGCTCGCGGCGGCGGGCGACCCGACGCCGACACGGTCGTCTCGCCCGAGTCGTACGACGTCGCCCTGCTCGCCGCGGGGGCCGTGTGCGACGCGGTGCGACGGGTCGTCGCCGGCGAGGATCGCACGGCCCTGTGCCTCGTGCGACCCCCGGGGCATCACGCCATGCCGCACCATGCGATGGGGTTTTGCCTGCTGGGCAACGCGGCGATCGCCGCCCGGCTGGCCGTCGACGCCCTGGGGCTCGAGCGGGCTCTGGTCGTCGACTGGGACGTCCACCACGGCAACGGCACCCAGGCGATGCTGTACGACGATCCGCGGGTCGGATTCTTCTCGGCTCACCGGTGGCCTTTTTACCCCGGATCCGGGGACGAGGACGAGACGGGGGCCGGCCCCGGGCTGGGGACGACGCGCAACTTGCCGCTGCACTTCGGCATCTCGCGGCGCGAGTACCTGACTCGGTTCGCCGACGCCCTGGGCGAACTGGCCGACCGGGTGCGGCCGCAACTGATCGTCGTCAGCGCGGGTTTCGACGCCCATCGGGCCGACCCGGTCGGTTCGCTGGGACTGGAGAGCGAGGACTACATCGAACTGACCCGCAGCGTGCAGCAGATCGCCGCGACGCATGCCGCGGGGCGAGTCGTCAGCGTGCTCGAGGGGGGCTACAACACGGCCGTGCTGGCTGAGTGCGTGAGCCTGCACCTGGGACAGTTGCTGAGCGCATGAGCCGGACTACGGCAATTGCCAGCCGAGGGTCAGCCAGTGATCGTCGCAGAGGAAATCGGCGAGTCGCAATTCGCCGAGCCCCTCGATTCGGATCGGCGGGACGTCGATCTCGCCGGGGAATCCTTGCCCCGCCTCGGCGCGGGCGGTCATGTTCTTGGCCAGCGTGTTGCGAAACGCCGAATCGCGGCCCGCCATCCGCGTGTCCCAGGCCGGATCGAACCCGGTGGGCAGCGCCTCGATGTCTCCCGTGCGGACCAGCACGATCCGATTGCCGCGACGCTGCGGCCGGTATCGCACCAGGATGTCCCAGTCCTTGTACTCGTCCTCGTCCGAGGCGAGCCGCGCCGCCCGCAGCCGCACCGTCAGCAGGTCGTCGTCGAAGGTCACGCCGATCGGCGCCTCGGCGTTGAGCCGCATCGACCACGGCTTGAACGGCGGCGTCCCGGCCGGGGGATGCAGCACCGGGGCGTCTTCGGCTCCGACATTGTTTTGCTTTGCCCGAGGAGGTTTCGCGGCGGCCTCTTTGAGCCACGGGGGAGCGTCGCCGGCGATTTTCAGCGGAGCGTCCTCGGCGTCCTGCGACAGTCGCACGCCCGCCATTGCCACAGCCAGGTAGTTGTCGACCGCCGACTCGTGGAGCCGCACCGACAGGTCCCGCGACCGGCTCGCCGCGGGGGGCGGGCCGTCGGCGCCCAGTTGGTTTCGTCGCGCCAGCGCCGCGACGATGCGCAGATCCTCGGCCGTCGACGACATCCGCAGCACCTCGGGAAAGAATCCCTGCCGCACGAGCGGGATGCGTACCTTCTCCTCATACCGGGCCCGCCCTTCGGCGACCGCGGCGGCCAGCTCCTCGTCGAAGTTCTCGCGAAGCTGGTTCGCGGCGTTGCGGGCGCCGATCATCTCCGATTGGCGTTTCTGCTGGCCGGCCCGCTTCCAGGCGACTTTCTCGATAAGCTTGTGGGCGAACTGACCGCCGGTCTTGTTGATCGCGTGAATCTTCGACCGCGTGTCGGCGTCGCTGACCGCCGCCCCGGTGACGAATCCCGCGTCGCTGAAGTGCACCCGCTTCACGGCCGCCAGCGCGGTGGTCGAGGTGCTGCGGATTTTCACCGGGCCGTTGTAGCCGTTGGTGTCGGCGTAGGCGTCGCCCTCGAATTGGGCGACCAGCGCGATCGCATCGTCCCACGGCACAGGCTGCAGCCGCACGCCCCCCAGCGTACGCGACGTGCCGTAGATCCGCGTCCCCAGGATCGTCTGCCGCACCGGCCGGACCGTGTCGACCGGCGGACGGGGGACGCGATTGACGAACTCTCCCGAGACGATCGCATAGAGATTCGGTTGGGCGAGCTCGCGGCGCACCGTGGCGACCAGCTCGGGCGAATCGCCGAGTTCATCGACGACCCCCAGCACACGAGACGCCAGCCAGGGGGTTTCGCTCGTTCGCTTATCGCTCAGCCGCTCCAACTGGCGGCCCAATTGGCCGATCAACCGGGCGTAGTCCGCGGCCGGATCGCGCTGTTTGCCGGCGACGTGCCAGGCAGCGACGGCCCGGTACCGATCGAGCGACTGCCGCAGCCGGCGGAACTCCTTCAGCTCAAGTCCCGGATGGTTTGCGTAGAGACGGTCGGAGACCAGGGCCAGATCGGCGAGCGCTCGTCGGTCGGGGAGGTCGTCCCCTGCAAGCTGCGGGGCGAGCAGGTCCCAGCGGAGGTATTTGTTCCAGCTTTCCGTCTGGGGTGAGCCGGAGCCGAGCCGCTCGTGCAACTGGCCGGCCCGGGCGCGGAGCTCGCCCCGAGCCGCCTCGAATTCCTGCCGCGAGACGGTGCGATAGTCCCCCGCCGCGGCCGCGGCGACGTCGGCCAGCCGACCAGATTGCGATTGAGCGGTACGCAGCTCGCGATGCCACTGGTCGAGCGCCGAGCGGACGGCCTGGAACTTCGGCCCCGCAAGCCCCGGACGGTCGGCGTGATACCGGGCGAGGACCCGCCCCGCATCGGCCGCGGGGGCGTCGGCGGGATCGGCCAGCAACTCGCCCAGCCGGTCGTTGTGCAAGTAAGCGTTCCACCGCCGGCCGTTGTCGTCGTCGCCGAGCCACGTTTGCAACTCGGCCAGGGCGGCGGCGGTTTGTGCGGCAGCCGCCGAGGGCGCCGGATCGGCCGCGAACGCCCACCGGGCGCCCGCACCGGCCAGGATCGACCAAGCTGCGGCGACGCCGGCCAGCCCCGAGAGGCTCAAGCGCCGCGAGAATGTGTAAGCCGCCTTCATCTACCGTTCATCCGCGGGGGAGCGTGTCCCAGCGACCCGGGGCCGCCGACTGCCGCCCATCTTACCCAGACGGAAGGCTTTCCGCCATTTGAGCCCGCGCGCGGCGCGGCTCTCGCCGGGGGGTCATTCGCCGTCGCGGAAACGTTGGAAGTACTCTTCCGTGTGCTCCAGCCGGGATTTGGGGAGCCGCTCGATCACCAGCGGGTCGGCCGGTTCGCTGGCCTGCGAGGTCATCTGCTCCTTGACCGCCTCAAGGACTTCGCCGCGGAGGTTCGGGCCGTCGGCTTCCCCCACGATCACCGCGGCGCCCTGGCCGAGTTTCTGCTTCACTTGCGAGTCGCGAGCTGCGGCGGGGTCGTCCTTGTCCGATCGAGGACCGAATCCGGCTCGGCCCTTGCCGATGCCGTCGCCCGACTTGCCCCCCTTGTTTCCCAACTGCCGGCCGCCGGCGCCGTTGCAATCTTCGCACCCGGCGCCCTGGCACTCCTGACAGCCCATCGCGTCTTTGGCCATCTGCAGTTGGTCCATCGCCATTTCGAGCATCTCTCCCTCGGCCATCTGCTGTTGCAAGTTTTCCAACTGCTGGGCGAGCTGCTCCATCGCCTTGGCCGCGCCCTGCTGATCGCCCTGCTGCATCGCTTGCTGGGCTTGCTGCAGTTGCTGGGCCAACTGCTGCATTTGCTGGTTCTGCGTTTGCTGCTGGGCCAGCTTGTCGAGCTTCTGCTGCAATTGCCCCGCTTGTTGCAGGTCGCCTTTCTGTTTGGCTTCTTCGATTTGCTTTTTGAGCTCTTCCATCGCCTGCTTCTTCTGCTTGGCCGCTTCGCCCAGTTTCTGGGCAAGCTGGTCGAGTTGCTTCTGAAGCTGTTCTTTCGCGTTGGCGTCGAGTTTGCCGTCTTTGACCTGCTGAGCGAGCTTCTCCAGTTCCTCTTTGGCCTTCTTCCAATCGCCCTGTTTCATGGCCTCGGCCATCTTCTCGGCCGGCCCCTTGGACATGTTTTTCATCCCTTCGAGCTGCTTGCGCAGCTCGGAGTCGCCCCCCAATTGCTCGCGCCGTTTCTCCAGTTGCTGGGCCAAGTCGTTGAGTTTGAGAAGCGCTTTCTTGCGATCGAGATTGTCCTTGATCGCGATCTCCTCGGTCTTCTTCTCAAGCTGCTTGAACAACTCCTCGGCGTCCTTGAGCCCTGCCTTGGCGGCCTCCTCCTTGCGCTGGACGAGCCGTTCGCGCACGGCTTTGGCGGTCTCGTCGAGCTGCTGCTTGGTGAGCGCGGCGTCGGTCGCGGTGCTTTTGGCCTCGCGGTTGTCGACGAGGGTCGCCAAGACGAAGGCGATCACCGCCGGCGCCAGCGGCAGCCACGCTCGCCGCCGTGGCCGGACCTGGAACCGCGATTCGATCTCGACCTTGGCGATCGCCCGCACGGCGTCGGCCACGAGCGCTTTGCCCGCAGGCGTGTCGAGCGCCTCGGGGGGGAGCGACAGGCTGCTGGCCACCCGCTCGCGGAGTTCGAAGCGGCGATCGATTTCCATCGCCGCGTCGAGATCGCTGCGCCCCCGGAACCAAGTCCACGCCAGAGCCGACAGAACGGCCAGCCCCGCGCCGCCTACGAGCCAGAGCAGGTTCCAATTCGCGGGCAGGTTCTCGACGACGACGAGCTTGGGGACCGCGATCCCCGCGACCGCCGAGGCCAGCCCGGCCATGAGACAGGCGACGAGCCGGTCGAGAAACAACTCGGTCGACATCCGCCGCCGCGCCCGAGCGACCTGTTCGCGCAACTGGTCCATGGCGATTCGTCCTGGGAATGGAAGAGCGAGAGCAAGACCGCGCCGGCCACGCCAGCAGGCATTGTACCGCCGCGATCTGACAGGGTCACGCTGGGCGCCAGCCGTCCGTCCGGTTGTGGGGTACAATGGATTGGTCAGCGGCTCAAGCAGGCCGCTTCCCTCGATTCGTGAACGCCAGCCGCCCCTGTCGCCCGTGACAATCCCATGACGTCTTGCTCGATTCCCGCCGCCGACGCCCCGCTGCCGACCCCGGCCGAGCGGCCGGGAACCGACGTCGTGCTGTACGACGGGGCCTGCGGCATTTGCACGACCGGCGTGCGCAGGCTTCTCTGGTGGGATTGCCAGCGAAAGCTGTCATACCTGTCGCTCCATGACCCGGAGGTGGCGCGGCGCTGGCCCGACTTGCCGATCGAGCGGCTCTACGACGAGATGTGCATCGTCGACCGCACCGGTCGGCGACACTGGGGGCCGTACGCGATCCGCTATCTCACCAAGCGTTTGCGACGGTTGTGGTGGGCGATGCCCGCGGCGTACTTTCCCGGCAGCATGCTCGTGGGCAAGCCGCTGTACCGGTGGATCGCCAGAAACCGCTACCGCCTCAGCGGCCAGCAGTGCGAAAACGGCGCGTGCAAACTGCACGTGCGATAGCAGCGAGAACAATCGTCGCCGCAACGGGCGCGCCGGCACGCACAGTCCGTTCCGCGGGACGGACGGCTACTTCTTCTTGGCCGGCGCTGCGGCGGCGGCATCGTCTTCCTTGGTCTTCTTCTTTTTCTTCTTCATCGAGAGCTTCTTGACCCGCACCTTGGGGAGTCCGATGGGGGACGATTCCTCGGTCCAACGCTCCATTTCCTGGAGCTTCTTGACGCGCTCGGCGCGGGTCAACACGGTGCGGGTGCTCACGGCGCCGCGCTTCACCTTGAGGCTCTTGTCGATCGTCATCGCATCGTCTCCGCTCGGCGTCGGGCTGCGAAATTCGGGCAGCCGGCCGGTCTCGTAAGGGGGGAGCCTCCGGTCGCGGGACCGTGGCGCAGTTCGCTGTTTGGTCATCGGCCTGCAAGGGACGGTGGTCGCCTTAGCCAAGGCAGCCCGGTATTATAGGGGGCTGCCCCGGGGCCCGCAATCGCCCCTGGAGGGCGTGTCGCCAGGCCGATCGCCCTCGCCGGAGGGCGGCCCGGGTCGGGGCAAACCGAGCCCCCGGTCGATCTCGCCAACCCCCACTGGCGGCCCGAGAGGGGCTTGCGGCCTTTCCGGTCACGCGCACTTTTTCGACTTCTTCTCGATAGGCTCCCGTCATGACTCGATTCGCTCCCTGCTTCGTCCTGCTGCTAGCTCTGGCGTCCCCGGTCCGGGCCGAAATGCCTGTGGTCTTCGCCGACGATTTTGAGAAGGGGATGGACCGTTGGCAGACGACCGACCCCGACCCGGCTAAACCGTTCTGGAAAGTGATCGAAACGACCGGCCCGGCCAAGAAGCCGACGCATGTCCTGCGGGTGACGGGCCTCAGCGACTACAAGCCCCCGTTTCGCAGCCCCCACAGCATCGCCTTAGCCAAGGATGTTGTCGTCGGCGATTTTGAGCTGACGGTGAAGGTCCAGAACACCAAGCCCGACGCCGGCCCTCATCGCGACCTGTGTTTGTTCTGGGGCCACCAGGACCCGGCCAAGTTCTACTACGTCCACTTCGGCGCGGTCAGCGATCCCAACGCCTGCCAGATCTTCATCGTCAACAAGGCGGCCCGCACGCCGATCACGGTGAAGACCGCCAAGGGAACCCCCTGGCGCGACGGCTGGCATACGGTGAAGGTCGTCCGCCGCGTCGACGACGGGGCCATGGAGGTCTACTTCGACGATATGGACGAACCGCTGATGACGGCTGAGGACAAAACGTTCGCCTGGGGTCGCGTCGGCCTGGGGACGTTCGATGACCACGGCAACTTCGACGAAGTCGTCCTCCGCGGCGTGAAAGTCGAACCTCCGAAGTAACTCGACCAAACCGACGCCAGCGACGTCCCCGCTCCGCAGGTCTCAGGCCTCATCTCCTAATCCCTTCATCCTTCACCCCTCCTCCCGCTATGTCACTTCCACGTCGCCAATTCCTGTCGCTGGCCGCCGCCGCGAGCGGGGCCGCCCTCACGTCCCGTTGGGCCCAAGCCGATCAGGCCAAAGGACTGCGGGTCGCCGTCATCGGCGTCAACGGCCGCGGACAGGCTCACCTCGCGGGCCTGTCGCGCTACGTGACGGCCATTTGCGACGTCGACGCCAAGGTGCTCGCCCAGCGGGTCGGCAAGTTCGAGGCCGACCACGGCCGCAAAGTCGCCGCGATTCGCGACTACCGCGAGATTATCGACAGCCCCGCGTACGACGCCGTTGCGATCGCCACGCCCAACCACACCCACGCGTTGATCGGCATCGCCGCGATCCAAGCGGGGAAGCACGTCTACGTCGAGAAGCCGGTTTCGCACAACGTGTGGGAAGGGCGCCAACTGGTCGCCGCCGCTGAGAGGAGCGGGGTCATCGTGCAGGTCGGCACGCAGTCGCGCTCGGCCCGGTGCCTGCAGCAGGCGGTCGAGTTCGTCCGCAGCGGCAAGCTCGGCAAAGTGCAGTACGCCCTGGGGACCTGCTACAAGCCGCGACCGCCGATCGGCAAGCTCGACCAACCGCTCGCGATCCCCGACTCGATCGACTACGACCTGTGGTGCGGGCCCGCGGCCAAGGTCGACCTCTACCGGCCGAATCTCCACTACGACTGGCATTGGGACTTCAACACCGGCGCCGGCGACATGGGGAACCAGGGGATCCACCAGATGGACGTCGCGCGGTGGTTCCTGGGGCACGACGCGCTGCCGCCGCGGACGATCAGCATCGGCGGTCGCGTGGGCTACGAAGACGCCGGCAACACGGCCAACAGCCAAGTCGTGCTGCACGACTATCCCGACGCGCCGATCGTGTTCGAGACCCGCGGCCTGCCGCGCTCGAAGGCCGCCCAGGCGCGCTGGGCTTCGGGGATGGAGCGATACCGCGGCTCGCAAATCGGCGTGGTCGTCCAGTGCGAAGGGGGCCGCGTCTACTCCCCCAACACGTATACCGAAGCGATGGCCTACGACAACGACGGCAAGCAGATCCAGCACTGGACCGGCGGCGGCAACCACTTTGCCAACTGGGTCGAAGCGATCGCCGCCGGCGATGCGTCACGGCTCAACGGCCCGGTGCGCGACGGGCACCTGTCGAGCTCCCTGTGCCACGTGGGAAACGTCTCCCACCGCACAGGCCAGGTCCGGACGGCCGAGGAGATCGCCGAGATGGTCTCGAGCAACCCGCTGTTGAGCAGTTCGTTCGACCGCTTGGCGGCCCACCTGCGGGCCAACGAGGTCGACGTCGATTCGGCGCCCGGGGCCCTCACCGCGGGGACTTGGCTGACGATCGATCCGACCGCCGAGCAGGTCGTCGACAACGCCGCCGCCGCGAAGTTGTGGACCCGCGAATACCGCGCCGGCTTCGAGGTCCCGCAGGTCGCGGCCCAGGCGTAAACGAGCCGAGCGGCGAAGAGAAGGTTCAAGGCCCAGGCTGCGCCCCGGCGCGCTGTCGCGGTTCAATCGGCCGTGAAGCGCGCGAACATCTCCCCGGCGTGCGAAAGCATGAGCGTCACGTGGCCCGACGGGGGGGCGATCGAGAGCTTGCTGCCGGGGAGTTGGGCGTGCAGCCACTGCGCCATCTCCGCCGGCGCCACCGCGTCGTCGCCGCCGTGGTAGATGGCGATCGGCACGGTCGCCGCCTCGCTCACGCGAAAGCCCCAGTTGGCTCCGAGAAGCCGCGCGTCGTGCACCACCCCGGCCGAGCCGCGCAAGGTCGCTTCCTCGAGCGTCGCCGCAATGTCGTCGCGCAGCCGGGGCGAACTGAGCACGGCCTGCTGCTCGCGGGGGGACCAACTGGCGGCGATCCGCTCGACCACAGATTGGGGCTTCTTGTCCAGACGCCGCCGCATGACGCCGACCCCCGTCTCGCTCAGCCGCGGCCGGCGTTCGAGAAAATCGAGCGTCCGGTCGACGCTCCCCCGCGGAACAGGCGCTTCGCGCGGCGCGTAGGACGACGCCAGCACGAGGTGCGTCACGCGGTTCGGCATGACTTTCGCGCAAGCGAGCGCGTAGGGCGTTCCCCCCGACATGCCGACGACGCCGAACTTGGCGCCTTTGCCGGCCAACGCGTCGACCAACTGGGCGACGTCTCCGGGCCAGTCGAGAATCGTTCGCCTGGGGGCGAAGGTCGAACCGCCGATCCCCGGCCGATTGGGTGCGACGAGCCGGATCCCGGCCCGCCGGGCCTCGTCGGCGACCACTCGTCCGTCGAACCTCGATCCGGGCGTGCCGTGGAAGAACAACACCAGCGGTCCGCGGGGGTCGCCGTACTCGCTGTACTCGATCCGGCGACCGTCGGCGAGCGTGACGGCGCCGCGACCGGCCGAGGCCGCGCTCGGTTCGGCGCGGGCGATCCCGGGACCGAAGACGAGGGCCAGCCCCAGGGCGATCGCCGCCCGGCGGTTCGGGGGGGTGCAACTCGTCGGCGCCAACGACAGGCGCGACGATGCGTCGCGAGAAAGAAGGCGCATCGTGATCGAACTCGTTCCTAAGACTTCTCGTTCCGTCCGTGCGCCCGTCGGGACAGCATACCCGGCTCGCGCCGCGAGCGAAGGGGGGACGAATTCAGAAACCGCAGAGGAACGCCGATGCAGGCGGTTTACCGGAGATTGATCTGCGTCCAGCCGCATTGCTCTGCGGTTTCTGGGATCGCTTCGCAGTGCGTGCGTGCCTGTGCTGTTCACCTGACTGCTAGCATCCACGGCGCGCTCTCAAGCGGCGAGACAAAGCTCGACAGTCGCCGCCCAACAACCAATGCGCCGACGTTGTCGAGTTCGCACGAAAAAGCCCGTCGGAGGCGCGCGGGCGTCTCCGACGGGTTGAAGCGAAAAGTCGAACCTGCCGGCGGGAAGATTGCCGGGCGTCGCTCGGAAGGTTGGCCGTGCGGAGCGCCGTTACCAGCGACCGCCTCCCCCGCCGCCGCCGTATCCGCCCCGGCCTCCTCCTCCGCCGCCGCGGCCGCCGCCATATCCCCCGCCGCCGCCGCGATCGGCCTTCGGGCGGGCTTCGTTGACGGTCAGCGTGCGCCCATCGACGTCCTTGCCGTTCATGCCGTCGATGGCGGCGCGTCCTTCGTCGTCGTTGTTCATCGTGACGAACGCGAATCCGCGGGGGCGCCCCGTTTCGCGATCGGTGATGACGGCCACTTCTTGGACCTGGCCGAAGGCCCCGAACTCGTTGTAAAGGGTGTCCTGCGTGGTTTGATAAGAGAGGTTGCCCACGTACAGCTTCATCGAACTCGTGCTCCAAACGCCGATCTGGACTCTTCCGGCGAAAGCGGGGCGCCGCGGCAGGCGCGACCCGGGAAGCGGGAAAAGAAGGACCGGAAGGCCAGTCGGGAGGGAACGGCGCGAGCCCCGGATGCGCCGCGAGAGTTGCCGACTCGACCCGCTACAATTGCAAACTCCCACCTCGTGCGACCAGTGACCGCCCCGGCGAACATCGGGGCAGACGGCGGCGGGTTAAGCGACAAAAACCGGCCGTCGTCCGAACGCAAAAAAACGCCGAGTGCGCGTATTGTAACGCTCCCGTGCGCCTTGTCGAGAGAATTTGCCCGACTCTGTCAAGGGGGCAAAATGCGTCTTTTCGGCCAGTCGCTAGCGTCCGCTTGCGGCCATTTGCGGCAGGGACGCTGCGGCTTGCAGCGTCAGAGAGGTCGCGGCTCGTTCCGCGGGGGCTGCCTACCGGTCGAACCAACGCTTGATCATGTGGATCGTCGCCTGCCTGCCGGCCCGGGCGATGCTGGTCGTCAGCGGGATGCTTTTCGGGCACACGGCGACGCAGTTCTGGGCGTTGCCGCAGACCTGAATGCCGCCTGGACCCGTCAGGGCGTCAAGCCGGGCCGACGCGTTCAAATGGCCCGTCGCGTGGTCGTTGAACAGCACCGCCTGGCTGATCGCCGCGGCGCCGAGGAATTCCTGCTCGTACGCGGCGTTCTTACGGGCCTCGAACTCGGCGTCGCTTTCGCCGCTTCGCTGAGTCAGCTCGACCTTGGTGTATTGCGGGCACGCCTCGACGCAGCAGCCGCAGGTCATGCACTCCGACAGCGGGTAGCGGGTCCCCTGCATTTCTTGCGACTCGCGCGGTCCGGGTCCCCGATCGCCGTAGTCGTCCGCCTCGACCCATGCCTGGACCCGCTCCAGGGCCCGGAACATCCGGCCCCGGTCGACGCACAGATCGCGCAGCACGGGGAATTTGCTCATGGGGCGCAGCTCGAACCCTTCGGGGTCCTCTTCGAGCAATGTGTCGACCAGCGTCGAGCAGCTCTGCCGGGTTCGGCCGTTGACGAGCATCGTGCAGGCGCCGCAGACCTCTTCCAGGCAATTGCAGTCCCAAGCGACGGGGGTGGTTTTGTCTCCGTCGGAGGTGGTCGCCTGCGAGGCGATCTTTTGCAGCACGCTGATCACGTTGAGATTGGGCTCATAGGTGACGCGATGGCGTTCCCAGAAGCTTGGCTCGCCGGGGGCCGCTTGACGCAAGATGCGAACCTCGAACGAGTTGGGCTTCTTTGCGTGGGGATCGGCGTGGGCAATCATGGCGTTCTCTGGCATATCGAGCGGGAAAAAGGTCGTCGGCGGAGGGCCTGATCATGGGAACCGCCGACGGGCCGAGTCCGACAACTGCCGATTGTAGGACACCCGTCGAAACCCGCCAAGGAGAACCAGTCAGGGGCTGGGGCGACTTCAGGGCGGGAATCCGTCGGGCCGCAGCGCGGCAGGGGGCTTCGAGGGTCGCCGAGCGGCGAAGCCGTAGGCATTCCGTTCCGCCGAAAGTTCATTTGCCAAGTATTTGGTTTGACGGGCGTCCTCGCCCCGCCCCACAATGCCGCCGGCGGAACGGAGGCTCGGAGAAGCAGGCTCGTCGACTGGTCATCGCACCGCTTTGCTCGGTTCAGGGAAGTCGTCCTTCCCCGCGACCAGCGCAGCTAGTTCTTGCCGGGAAGTCCAGGGAGAGTCTCATGAGTCCGTTCACTCGACGATTCTGCGTCGCCGCAGTCGTCGCGGCGTGCGCCGCTTGGCAACAGGTCGCCCACGCCGGGGCGATCGCCGTCACGCCCGTCAATCTGAAGGTCAACGGCGTCGTTCAGAACATCGGCAAGATCGACGCCTCGCTCGACGGCAACACGATGGCAGCGACGTTCACGCTCGACAAGGCTTGGGCCGGGTTGACCATGTGCACCGAATTTCACTGGTTGCAGGTGGTCACCAATCTCGTGGCCGCTCCCGGAAATCCCCAATACAACATGATGGCGCTGACCATCCCGATCATCGACACCCCCAGCGGCGGGTATGACGGTCAGGCGGGCGAAGACGACTTGCCGTGGTATCTCACCGCGGCCGACATTGCCAACAATATGCTCAACGGAACCGACGGGGCGGGCAACAAGTTCTACAAAACGAGCGACGTCCCCAGCGTCACGGGCGCGGCGTTCGATACGTGGATCGTCGCCGCCACGGCGGCAAAGGAATTCTGCGTGATCGCCGGATTCGAGTGGGGCTCGGGGACGCTGGGGGGGATGGCCACGCTGCAGGCCAAGAACATGAACGGGTTTCCCACGGCCGCCAACGTGGCGACGATCAACACGGCGCTGACGAACGGCGCGTTTGCGGGCTGGTCGGCGATGAGAGACTGCAACATCGTCTGCGAGATTCCCGAGCCAAGTTCCGTCGGCTTGGCCGTTCTGGCGTGCGGGGCCTTCGGGCTTGTGCGACGGCGACGCGGGGCGCGCGATCGCACCCCGCTCTGCGTGGCCGCGTGAGCGACTCGCGGGACGACGCCTAGCCGAGGATTTCGTCGTACACGGCCGCCGTGCGGCGGGCCATGACTTCGGCGGAGAAGCATTCCGCGTGGCGGCGCTGGGCGGACTCGCTCAGCCGGGGGTAGTCGTACCGTCCCGCGGCGAGTTCTTCGATCGCCGCGGCGAGTTGGCTGACGCTTCCCGGTTCGACGAGCAAGCCGTCCTGCCCATGGCGGATCGCCAGGGGGATCCCCTCGACATGGCTGGCGATCACCGGAACCCCGGCGGCCATCGCCTCCAAGACGACCATGGGCAACCCCTCGCCGAACAGACTGGGGAGCGCCAGCGCGTCGACGCGAGCCAGTTCGCCGGCGATCTCGGCGGCAAATCCGGTCCACAGAACGGCCTCTTCCAAGCCGAGCCGCTGGACGCGGGCCTTGGTTTGAGCCTCGTATTGCGGCGTTTCAAACGGACCCACTGCGCGGAGAGTCGCGTCGACTCCGGTTGATCGGGCGACGGCGAGCGCGTCGAGCAGAGTTTCGACTCCCTTGCGGGGGCGAAACAGCGCGACCATTCCCAGCGTCCAGGTCCGCGGAGTCTGGGTCCGGGGGGGGACCTCGATCCGCGGCACGCCGTTGGGGACGCAAACGACGCGCTCCGCGGGGAACCCTTGGTCGATCATGTACTGTTGCACGCTCGGCGAGACGGCGATCAGTCGCGCGGCGATCTTCGCGCACCGGCGCTCGGTCCACGCGTTGATTCGGTTGACGAGTCGCCGCGTCGAGTCGCGCCCTGCAGGGCTATGGACGTGGTACACGAGCGGCACGCCGGCGAGTTCCGCGGCTTGACTCGCCACGACCAACGACCGTGGCGAATGGGCGTGAACGAGGTCGTATTGTTCGTCCCGCACGAGCTGAGCGACCCGCCGACCGCAGGAGCGGTCGAGCCGGTTGCGCATCGGCAGTTCGTACAGCGGGGCCTCGGCGAACTTCCGCACACGGGGGAAGCGGTCCGGCTTCACGCAGGCGAACCCGACCGCGTAGCCGCACGCCGGGAGGTAACCGGCCAACAGGTCCTGAACCCGTTCGGCGCCCGAATAATGCTCGCCGTTGACGACATGCAGGACCCGTGCCGCGCGGGGGGGCGCCGCGGCCGCGGAACTAGGCGAAACGAGGTCGGGGTCGACAGGGGCAAGCGGGACGCGCGAGGTGCTCATGGAGCAACCCTACCCCGCGCCGAACAGGTCCGCGCGCCGGCGGCAAGCGCGGGCGCGGGGCGGCGCTTCGGCCTCGGGCCGGGGAGGGGGACTATGCCGATTGCACGGGGGAGTTGGGCCCGGAGCGGGCAGGCCCTAACCGTCCGAGGGGCCAATCCCGGTGAGGACGGCCCCGCATCGAAGTTCAACGGGGGTCACTCCCCGCCGAGTTCGCTGCGGGCCTTGGCTGCGGCGGCGTCGATGCGGCGGACGTTGTCCCAGTCGTTCTTGTAGTTGATCCGTACGAATTCCGCGGCTTCCGACCCGCCCAGCGCCTCCTCGAGGCCCGTCCCGGCAAAGCCAAAGCCGACCAGCGTCTTTTCAATCCCGTTCCGCAACTCAGGCTTGAGGTTGTACGCGCAACCGATCGTCCCGGGGGGGAACCGCTCCGACTCGTAGATCGTTTTGATCGCGTCAGCCGAGACCTCGCCCGCGGCGATCATCCGTTCGAGGATGTCGCTGGCGACCGAGGCGGCCTGCAGTTCCCCCTTGGCGATTCCCTCGATGGAGATTTCGTGCCCGTAGGAAAAACCCCACTTGTAGTCGCGCTCGGGGGCCAAGTCGTACTCGTCCAACAGGAGCACGAGGGCGGCCTTGAAGCCGCTGTTGCTGTTGGGACGGGTGAAGGTCATCCGCTGGCCCCGAATGTCCTTGGGGTCTTTCATCGTGCTTGCCGCGGGGACGATGATTTTCATCGTGTAGCCGAATCGCCCTTGGGCGTCGCCGGGGACGACCAGCGGAATGAAACCCGCGCCGTTGACCGCGGTGGGCGCCTCGCCGGTGCCGAACGCCGCGATGTGCAGGTCGCCCGCTTTGAGGGCCCGAAGCTGCTCGTCGGGATCGGTGAACCGCATGTACTTCACCGGCTTGCCGAGTTGTTCGCTGAGGGCGCCCAGCAGTTCTTTCCAGGGGGTCTCAGGCGGGGCCGAGGTCGAAGCGACGTACGAAAAGGCGATCTCGGCCGGGTCGATCAGATCAGCCTCGTCGGCGGGGGCGTCGGCCAGCAGGTCGCCGTCAGAGTCGGCGTAGCGGTCCGACATCCGCAACTGCGACTGCGGTCCCAACATGCGGGCGATTGTCGTCTTGGCCAAGTCCTCGTCGGCATTGCGCTGGATGTCGCCCTTGTACCAACTGGCGCCTGCGTAGGCTGCAACCGCCAGGGGCAAGGCCAGCACCAGGACCCGCAGCAGGGAGAAGGTCGGCGAGTTGCCGCTCTGGTCGGACATGGGGAGCCTCGCAAGCGATGGGGAGGGCGGACGGCAAGCGGCGGCCGAGGCGCGACCTCGCCGCAAAAGGACCAAGATACCGCGCCCGGGGGCGGTGGCAATCAAATCGCCTTGGTTGAGCGAGATTGTTATCGCCCGGAACGAGCGCGACGACCGCTCAAAGCGGGCGATGCGACGAGGTCAACCCGCGGGCCGCGGCCAGGGTGTTGACCAGCAGCATGGTGCGGGTCAGCGGGCCGACGCCGCCGGGGACGGGGGTGATGCGCCCCGCGACCTCGATGGCCGAGGCGAAGTCGACGTCTCCCGTCAGCCCCGCATCGGTCCGGTTGATCCCCACGTCGACCACCGTGGCGCCCGGCTTGATCATGTCGCCGGTGATGAAGTTCGCTCGGCCGATTGCCACGATCAGGATGTCGGCTTGCCGGGTGATCGCCGCGAGGTCGCGGGTGCGGCTGTGGCAGATCGTCACGGTCGCGTCCCCTCCCGGTCCGCGCTGCACCAGCATCGCCGCGACCGGTTTGCCGACGATGTCGCTGCGGCCGACGACCACCACGTGCTGGCCCGCGATCGGCACGCCGTGCCGCATCAAAATCTGTTGGCACCCGCTGGGGGTGCAGGGCAGAAACCGCGGCCGGCCCTGCATCATGCGGCCGACGTTCTCGGGGTGGAACGCGTCGACGTCTTTGGCGGGGTCGATCGACTCAAGGATCGCCGTCTCGTCGATCTGCTCGGGGAGCGGCAGTTGGACCAGGATGCCGTGGACGCCCGGGTCGCAGTTGAGCCGGTCGACCGTCGCCAGCAGTTCGTCCTGAGCGGCCCCGGGGGAGAGCTCGACCAGTTGGCTGCCGATCCCCACGAGCTCGCAATCGCGGCGCTTGTTGCGCACATAGACTTCGCTCGCCGGGTCGTTGCCGACGAGGACCGCCGCCAGGGTCGGCGTCACGCCGGTCGCGGCGACGAACTCGGCGACCTCGGTCGCCAATTCGCCGCGGATTTGCTTGGCCAGGGCGTTGCCGCTGAGGATTTCGGCGGGCATGGGAGGAGAAGACTTTGGCGTGAGGTGATTGGGGGAAGGCGGAGAGGGTTGGAGCGAGACGGGAGCATGACCGAAGGGCGAAACCGGCCAGCGGACCGATCGCCCGTCGCTTCGCAATTCACCCGTTCCGCGTCAATGCGCCCCACCCCGCCCAGGCGTCCAAGCTGATCGCTCCGTGGAGCAACACGCAGGCGAGCATCGCGGCGACGCAATCATCGGCGACGATTCCCCAACCGCGGGGGAGTTGCTCGGCGCTGCGGGCCAGTCCCGGTTTGAGGATGTCGCACACGCGGAACAGCAGGAACCCGAGCAGCAGCGTCTGCCAAGTCACGGGACCGACGCCGATGAACGCCAGCGGGAGCGCGACGATCTCGTCGAGCACGATTGATTGCGGGTCGCTGCCGGCGGCGAGCGAGCGGGCCGCGGCCGTGCAGACCAGCGCGGCGAGCACGGCCAAGGCGACGACGACTCCCAACTGCAACCCGAGCGGGGCGAGCCGACTGGTCGCCGCGGCGAGGGGGAGCCCCCACAGCCCGCCGATCGTCCCTGGGGCGGGCGCCACGAGTCCGATCCCCAGCCCGGTGGCGATCCACAGGGCGAGTCGGCCGGGGAGGCCCGTCGCCGGCAGCGGATTGTCGTCATGCACGCTCATGGGATCGCATGGTAGGCGGCCCGGCTCCGGGCCTCAAGCGGCGCTCGGCTGAATCGACTCGACGCGTGCGCCGCTTGCCGTCGCGGCGCCAGTCTTCGAGAACCCGCGTCGAGGCGCTGAGGACGCAGAGGGGAGTCGCAGCGCCGCCCGCTCCGGGGCCTGTCTGCTACGGGATCGGCGGCACGCCAGGAGAGCGTGCCGGCCTTTGCCGCCGAGGATTCAAGCGAAGTTGGAGCGGACTGGCGAACTCGCAGCGGGCTCATTGCCTCTGAGTAAGGAGCCCCGAAGCTGCCGGAGGCTTGCGTCCGCGGGTTTGTCAGTGCGGACGGCCCGGCGGCGCGTCGATATGGTCGCCCCGGGGCGACCCGGATATCATGGTTCGTCTCACTGTAAAATTCATCGACTAGGCAAGCTGCGTCGCCGTGCCTCGCGGCCCCCCCTGTTCGCCGAGCCCCTCACTCGCCGCCATGTCTGAAACGACTGAAGAGAAGTTGAGCCCCGTCGAGGGCTTCAAATCCGAGAGCCAATACCTCTTGAGCCCCATTGCCGAGGAGTTGGTCGACGGCAACGACCACTTCGGCAAGGAGAGCGTCCAGCTCATCAAGCACCACGGCACGTATCAGCAAGACAACCGCGACGATCGAGGGGGTGGCAAGCACTACAGCTTCATGGTTCGCAGCTCGATCCCGGGGGGAAAGCTCACCAGCGCTCAACTGCTGGCCGAAATCGATCTCTGCGACGAGGTCGGGAACACGACGTTGCGGATCACGACGCGTCAGGGGCTGCAGCTGCACGGCATCCTCAAAAAAGATCTCAAGCACGTCATCCGTCGGATCAACGACGTGCAGCTCACCACGATCGCGGCGTGCGGCGACGTGAATCGCAACGTCATGTGCTCGCCGCTGCCGCTGCACGGCGACCTCGTTTATGACGCGATGCAGGAGTTCGCCGACGTCCTGGCCAAGACGCTGCGGCCGCAGACTCCCGCGTACTACCAACTGTGGCTCTCCGACGAGGCGACCGGGACCAAGGAACTGGCGGGCGGGGCCGAGGTCGAGCCGATCTACGGCCCGACGTATTTGCCGCGCAAGTTCAAGATCGGCGTCGGCCTGCCCGGGGACAACAGCGCGGACGTCTACTCGCAGGACCTGGGCTTCCTCGCAATCGTCGAGGGGGGCCAGGTCGTCGGTTACAACGTGCTCGTGGGGGGCGGATTCGGCACGACTCCCAGCGCGGCCAAGACGTTTCCCGCCATTGCTCAGCCGTTGGCCTTCGTCACGCCCGAGCAGGCGGTCGATGCGGCTGT
Organism: Pirellulales bacterium; assembly: GCA_019636345.1. Taxonomy (NCBI): domain Bacteria; kingdom Pseudomonadati; phylum Planctomycetota; class Planctomycetia; order Pirellulales; species Pirellulales bacterium. Next base: position 121,215 of record JAHBXQ010000008.1, read on the forward strand.
GGCGATCGTCAAGGTGCAGCGCGACTTCGGCAACCGCAGCGATCGCAAGATCGCGCGGATGAAGTACCTCATCCACAACTGGGGGCTCGAACGGTTCAAGCAGAAGGTCGAGGAGTACTACGGCGAGTCCCTCCCCGCGCCGCGGCCCGTGCACGTCACTGGCCACGACGACGGCATGGGGTGGCATCCGCAGGGGGACGGCAAGTTTTTCTACGGCTTGAACGTCGAGAACGGCCGGATCAAGGACGAGGGAAATTTCCGCTTGAAGGCGGCGCTCCGCGAGATCTGCGGCACGCTCGCCCCGCCGCTGCGGCTCACCCCGCACCAGAGCGTCATCTTCTGCGACTTGGCCGAGGGGGACCGCGAGCGGATCGTCGAGATTCTGCACAAACACGGGGTCCCCGCGACCGAGGAGACCTCGACCGTGCGGCGGTGGGCGATCGCCTGCCCGGCGCTTCCCACGTGCGGGCTCGCGGTGACCGAGAGCGAGCGGGTCCTTCCCGGCATGATCGACGAGTTGGAAAAGACGCTTGCCGATCTGGGGTTGCAGGATGAATTGTTCACGACCCGCATGACCGGTTGCCCCAACGGCTGTGCCCGGCCGTACAATTCGGACATTGGCCTCGTGGGCAAGACGAAGGGCAAATACACGATCTTTCTCGGCGGCCGCGTCGAGGGGGATCGACTCAACTTCATCTACAAGGACCTCGTCCCGCAGGAAGAGGTCGTCCCCGCCCTGACGCCGGTCCTGCACTACTTCCGCGACGAACGCCAAAGCGGCGAATCGTTCGGCGATTTTTGCTGCCGAAAGGGCAAGGACGATCTGGAGGCACGGTGCGGCGGGGCGTGAGGGGATTGGCGACTGGCGATTGGCGACAGGCCTAACCCAGTCACAGCTTCCTTCTCCCCTTCTCCTTCCCCCAATCACAAGTCGCCAGTTTCTCTCCCCATGTCCCTCGCCTACCTCGACTGCGCCAGCGGCATCAGCGGCGACATGACGTTGGGGGCCCTCGTGGACGCCGGGGTCGATCTGGCAGCGGTGCAGGCGGGGATCGATTCGCTGGGGCTTCCCAGTTGCACGCTGCGGGTCGAGACTGTGAAGAAGCGCGGCTTCCGCGCGACGCAATTGGTCGTCGAGCACGAGCCGGAGCACGCCCATCGCCATCTCAGCCACATCGAGGCGATGATCGAAGGGAGCGTTCTGACGCCGCGGCAGCGAGAGCTCGCCCGCGCGATCTTCGGCAAGCTCGCCGCGGCTGAGGCGAAAGTTCACGGCTCGACGATCGAGAAGGTCCACTTCCACGAGGTCGGGGCCGTCGATTCGATCGCCGACATCGTCGGCACGGCGATCGCGATTGACCTGTTGGGGATCAAGCGAATCGTCTGCTCGCCGATCCCCACGGGGCACGGGTTCGTGACGATCGCCCACGGACGGTGCGCGATCCCGGCGCCCGCGACGGCGGAGCTGTTGGCCACGGCCGGCGCCCCGCTGGCGGCGTGCGATTGCCAAGGCGAGTTGACCACCCCCACCGGCGCCGCGATCGTCGCCGCGCTGGCTGAATCGTTCGGCCCTCTGCCGGCGCTGACGATCGACCGGATCGGCTACGGCGCCGGGCAAAAGGATTTCCCGCAGCCGAATCTGCTGCGGCTGATCGTGGGCACGTCCGTCGAACCCGCAGCCGCCGCGACCGGTTCCCCCCAGGCGGACGCGATCGTCGAGCTGCGGACCAACATCGACGACGCCTCGGGCGAGATGATCGGCCGGTGCGTCGAGCGGCTGTGGCAGGCCGGCGCCTTGGACGTGGCGACTTCGCCGCTGCAGATGAAGGGGGGCCGCCCCGGCGTGTTGCTGACCGTGCAGTGCCGCCCCGGCGACGACCGTTGCCTGGCCGAACTGATCTTTCGCGAGACGACGACCCTGGGTCTCCGCCGCGAGTTCGTCGAGCGGCTCACCTTGCCGCGTCGCACGGCCACGGTCCTCACCCCGTGGGGCGAGGTGACCGGCATCGTCGCCACGCTGCCCGACGGCGCCGAACGATTCTCGCCCGAGTACCGCTCGTGCGTCGCCGCGAGCGATCGGCACGACGTCACTTGGCGCCAAGTCGACGCCGCCGCCCGGCAGGCATATCTCAACGCTCCGGGGTGAGGGGGCGCCGCCCCTATTCGCGGCTCGAAGCACTTCGGGTCCCAGGCCGACCCGATTGCTCCGATCAGGCGAAGTTTGCCGCCCTCGCGTGCAGTCGCCCGGCGAAATCACCGAGGCTCCGCCCCTCCGCGGGTCGATAACCCTCAGTGGATGCCCCCTTCCCCCTTCAGCCCCTTCGGCGATGTCCCTGCTCGCAATCCAATCCGACTGGATGCTGTTGGCCGGGATCGCGCTGTTGACCGGGGTGTTCGTGCGACTGAACGTCCGGCGACGACGGAGCGCCGCGAAGCTCCTCCAGCGGCGGTTCGTCACGGATCCGCTCGAACGCATCCCGCGACCGAAGCAGAAGTGGGAGGGAGTGCAGCACGACGCAGCGGCCTTGGTCAACCGCGAGTCGGTCGAGCTCCACGAAACGGCCCGCGAAATCATGGGCCAACTGGCGTCGAAGATCGCGGTGTTCGAACGACTCGTCTCCCAGAGCAGCTCCCAGATCAAGCGGATGGAGTCGCTGCTGGACGAACTGCACGCCGTCGAAGGCCAGCCGCGGGAAGGCTCGGGCGGACTTCGCGTTTCTTGAACTCGCGTTCCTGCGTGCGATTCCCAAGCCCCGGGACAGCGTGACCGGGCATCTCGGCCGAGGCTCACCGCTGAACGCGGGCCGAGCCGCCGGCGGCGAGGGATTCCACTTCGCTCAGCTTGGCCATCGAGACGTCGCCGGGGAACGTGGTCAGCAGCGCGCCGTGGGCCCAGCCGAGGCGGAGGGCTTGTTCGGTCGGTCGGCCGTCGAGGAGTCCGAACAGCAGCCCCGCGGCGAATCCGTCGCCGCCGCCGATGCGGTCGATCACGTCGAGCTGCATCGTCGGGCTCACGAGCTGTTCGTCCCCCAACACGACGACCGCAGCCCAGTCGTGCCGGTTGGTGCTTTTCACCTCGCGGAGCGTCGTGGCGACCCCCTTCACGCCGGGGAATTCGGCCCGGACGCGTTCGATCATGCCGAAGAACGCGCCGGGATCGAGCTTGCCGGCTCCGGCGTGCCCCTCGGGACCGGCGATCCCCAGGCCCAGTTGCAGGTCCTCCTCGTTGCCGATCAACAGGTCGACGTTCTCGACGATGCTGCGCATCACCTGCCGCCCCTTCTCGTTTCCTCCCGCAAGCGTGGCCCACAACTTGGCGCGGTAGTTGAGGTCGAACGAGACGACGGCGCCCGCGGCCTTGGCGGCCTGCATTCCTTCGATGATCGTCTGCGAGGTCGTGTCGGACAGGGCGGCGAAGATCCCGCCCGAATGGAACCACCGTACGCCGCGGCTGAAGATGGCGTGCCAGTCGAAGTCGCCCGGCTTGAGCAGGGCGCCCGCTTCGTTGGCTCGGTTGTAGAACACGACCGGCGCCCGCACCCCCTGGCCGCGGTCGCTGTAGACCGTGGCGATGTTCGGCCCGCGCACGCCGTCGTGCTTAAAGCGTTTGTAGAACGGGCGGACCCCCGTCTCGCGGATGCGGGCCTCGACGAGTTCGCCGATGCCGTTGTCGACCATGGCCGTGGCGACGCCGGTGCGCAGCCCGAAACAGCTCGCCAAGTTCGCGGAGACGTTGTACTCGCCTCCGGAGACGTGGACCTCGAACGACCGGGCTTGCCGGAAGGGGATCACCCCGGGGTCGAGCCGATGGACGACGGCCCCCAGCGAGAGGAAGTCAAGTTCGCATTCCGCAGCGGGACGAAGCGTAAGGGCGGGCATCAGAGGATCCAAGCGAGTGACGGGTGGTGTAGCGGCGGAATCAAGCTTGTCTGTCGACAGGGTTGTCGCCGTAGGGCGCGGAGAGGAGAAAGGAACGCTTCCACGCAGGGCACTGTCCCTGGGCTGAGCGACGCCGGACATGACCTCTGCAGTCTTTGCGAACTCGGCGATGAATCGACGGGATCAAATCGTCGTCGACGAGAATCCCCCGTCGACGACGATGTTCTGACCGGTGACGAACGACGAGGCCCGGTGCGAAGCCAGCCAGACGACGGCGCCGGCCAGTTCGCTCGCTTCGCCGAAGCGGGCCATCGGGGTGTGGGAGATGATCTGACCGCCCCGCTCGGTGTAGCTGCCGTCGTCGTTGAACAGCAGCTTGCGGTTTTGATCGGCAGGGAAGAAACCGGGGCTAATTGCGTTGACCCGCACGCCGTGGGTCGCCCACTCGCGGGCCAGGAACTGCGTGAAGTTGATCACCGCCGCCTTGGCCGCCGAGTACGCCACGACGCGCGAGAGCGGGATCATGCCCGACATCGAGGCGATGTTGATGACGCTCCCCCGCCCTGCGGCGAGCATTCCCTCTCCGAACGCCTGGCACGGCAGGAGCGAACCGCCGACGAGGTTCAGGTCGAACACGTCGCGCCACGCTTCGAGCGGCAGCTTGCAGAAGTCGGCGCCGGGGGGGAGCGTCGCCTCGGGGCGGTTCCCTCCGGCCGCGTTCACTAGCACCGTCACGGGGCCGAGTTGCGCGGCGATCGCGTCGCGCGCCGCGCAGAGCGAAACGAGATCGAGCGCATCGGCCGATTGAAACATCGCCGTGCCGCCGGCGGCTTCGATCGCGCGGACCCGCTCGGCGCCGCGCTCGGCGCTGCGTCCGACGACGGCCACCTTGGCGCCGGCGGCAGCGAGGGCCTCGGCCATGGCGCCCCCCAGGGCGCCCGTCCCGCCGAGAACGGCGGCCGCCGCGCCGTCGAGTTTGAACAAATCGCTCGCCATGTCCGCCCCTGTCGGAAGAGTGTGGAATTGCCGGCTCGGTCGCTCTGCTGCGAAAGTGCCAGAATAAGCAGTTTGCCCGAACTCTGCGAGTTGCGGACAGGAGGGTTTTTTTCGCAAGCAATGCAGAAAATTCGCAATCCCCGGCTCGGAGGGGGCGCAAGAGCTGCGACCGGCAACGCCCCTCGCGGCGAGCGCCAGGCGGCTCAAGTCATAACAGGGTGCGGGACGACGCTGCCTAGTGGAGCCGATGTCCCGGCTTCGCCCCGTCGTCGGGGGTCAGCAGGAACACCTCCCCCTCGCCTCCCGCGGCGACGACCATTCCCTCGCTCAGGCCGAACTTCATTTGCCGCGGTTTGAGATTCGCGACGCAGACCACGAGCCGGCCGACGAGTTGCTCGGGCTCGTACGCGCTTTTGATCCCGGCAAAGACCTGCTTCGTGACGCCCCCGCCCAGGCTCAGCTTGAGTTTGAGCAGCTTGCGGGCCTCGGGGACCCCGTCGGCCTCGACGATGCGGGCGACGCGGAGGTCGACCTTGGCGAAATCGTCGATCGTGCACTCCTCGGCGAGCGGCTCGGCGGCGAGCGGGGCGCCGTCGTCGTTCCACGTGTCGGCGCTTGCGCCGCTGGGCGCTGAAGCGTCCGACGCCGGGCCGTCCGGGGAAGCTGACGCCGGGACGGACTGGTCTTTGCTGTCTTCGATCATGGCGTGAAGGTCCTTTTCATCGACGCGCTGAAGCATGTGCCGGAACTTGGCGACCGGCGTGCCGACCAATGGGGCGGCCGCTTGGTCCCAACTCGTGATCGGATCGCCTAGGAGCTCGCCCGTCTGCTGGGCGAGCTTCGGCAGCACCGGGGCGAGGTATACGGCGAGTTGCCGGAACAGGTTGAGCGCCACCGTGCAGACGTCCTGCAGCCGGCTCGCTTGGGCGGGGTCCTTGCGCAGCTCCCAGGGCTTGTTTTCTTCGACGTACGGATTGGCCCGATCGGCGAGCCCCATCACTAGCCGCATGGCCCGGCTGTAGTCGCATGCCTCGTACGCCGCGGCGAGCTCCTCGCCGAGCGCAGCCGCATGCTCGAACAACCCGCCGTCGTCGGGGTACCGGGCGGACAGTCCGGTTTTCTCGACGAACTTCGCGGTGCGGCTGGCCAGGTTGACGACCTTGCCCACCAGATCGGTGTTCACCTTGGCCTGAAACTCGTCGAGCGACAGGTCGAGATCGTCGACCCGCGAGCTGAGCTTCGCGGCGTAGAAGTAGCGCAGGTAGCTGGGATCGAGCCGGTTGAGATACGTCCGCGCGGCGACGAAGGTCCCCTTGCTCTTGGACATTTTCTCGCCGTCGACGGTCAGGAAGCCGTGGATGCGGACCTTCGTCGGCAGGCTGTACCCGGCGGTCTTCAGCATCCCCGGCCAGAACAACGTGTGGAAGTAGGTGATGTCCTTGCCGATGAAGTGGTGTATTTCTGTTTTGGTGGATTTCCACCAGTCGTCGAACTTGGCGCCCGTACGGTCGCACCACTGCTTGGTCGAAGCCATGTATCCGATGGGGGCGTCGAACCAGACGTACCAGTAATTGCCGGGCGAGTCGGGGATCTCGAAGCCGAAGTACGGCGCCGGGCGCGACACGTCCCAGTCTCGCAGCGGCTCGCCCAGGAAGTGCCCTTGCAGATAATTGACGATCTCGGCCTGCAGGGCCGAGCCCGTTTGGGTCCACTCAGCGAGGAAGCCGTGGAGTTGCTCCAGTTCGATGAACAGATGGGGCGAGCTTTTTACGACCGGCGTCGCGCCGCTCAGCTTGCTGACCGGGTCCACGAGATCGATCGGACTGTAGTGATGGCCGCAGGCGCTGCAGTTGTCGCCGGGCTGGTCTTTGGCGCCGCACTTGGGACACGTGCCGCGGACGAACCGATCGGCGAGAAAGGTCCCCGCCTCGGGATCGAACAGTTGTTCGACGTTCCGCTCCTTGACGAGCCCCGCGGCGCGGATTTTGGCCCAGATCTCGGCGCACAGCGCGCGATTTTCCTCGCTGTGGGTGCTGCCGTAGTTGTCGAACTCGATATCGAACTCGGCGAAGTCCCGTTCGTGCGCCGCCTGCATGTCGGCGACGACCGCCTCCTCGCTGCGGCCTTCCTGCCGGGCCCGGATCATGATCGCCGTGCCGTGCGTGTCGTCGGCGCACATGAACCGGCAGTCGTGCCCCCGCAGCTTCTGGAAGCGGACCCAGACGTCGGTCTGGATGTACTCGACCAGGTGGCCGATGTGGATATGCCCGTTCGCGTAGGGCAAGGCGGCGGTGACGAGGATCCGACGGGGCATGGGCAGCGACAAACGGCGGCGAGAGTGAGTGCGAGCGGGCGTTCCCGATTAGCCGCGACGCGGCAGCGGAGCGCGGAGCGACGACGTCACGCCCCGCCCGGCTCGGCGACCCGTGCGGCGAGCTCGCGATCGAGGTCCAACAGCGACGCCGGATCGTCTTTGACCATGTTGAATTTGTGGACGATCTCGCGGGCCGATTTCTCTTCCTCGACTTGCTCGGTGATGAACCATTCGAGTTCCACGAGCGCCGCGAACGCCTTTTCGTGGAACGCCAGTTCATAGAGGGCGTCGATCTGAGCGCTGACCCGTTGTTCTTGGGCGAGCGACGCCTCGAACACCTGCGGGATCGACGGGAAGTCCACCTCGGGTTGAGCGATCGGCCTGAGCAGCACCCGGCCGTTCCGCGCGATGAGGAAGTCGTACAACTTCATCGCATGGGCGTATTCCTCGGCGCTTTGCAGCCGCAGCCAGTGGGCGCAGCCGGTGAACTGCTCGTGCTCGCACCACGCGGCCATCGAGAGGTAGCTGTACGACGAGAACAGCTCGTTGTTGATCTGGTCGTTGATCGCGCTTTGAACTTTGTCGGTCAACATAGCGGCTCCGTTCGGTCGGGATCGATTCAAGGCGCCACAGCGGACGGCCGGGACGCAAAGGAATTCGCGCGGCGTCGCCGCCTGCGCCCGCGTCGGGGCGCGCACGCTTATTCTCTCCGCTGGGCCGTCGGCGTCCTCCGTGCGCCAGAGATAATCTACAGAAAAAACAACGGCTCGCCGACCGCAGAGGCCGACGAGCCGTTGTCTCAGTCTCAACAGACCGCCGCGGCCGGCGTCTCGGTCGGCGACGGTCTCTCTCTGAGTGGGCCCGACTGGAGTCGAACCAGCACGCCCTTAACGGGCACAAGGCCCTCAACCTTGCGCGTCTGCCAATTCCGCCACGAGCCCAGAGAATCCCGGCGTTTGCGTCCGGACATAGCAGTCTAGCCGCGCCGCGAGGGGCGTCAAGCTGGCTGGCGCCGTGCCGGGCGCCTGGCCAAGTCCCGACGAGCGGAGATTCACAGCAGAGGCACGAAGGCACGGGGGAAATCCGGGCAGTCGAGGTTCGTCCCGTGGCGAATGCGACGGCCTGACCATGCCGCAGGCCAAGTTTCGAGGCTGGGACGACCGCTGCGTTTCCCGCTCGCCATGGCCGAATTACGCCGGACGGGGAGCCTCCTCAAAGCGGGCGATCACCGCGCAGCCGCAGGAATCGCTCCAGACGTTGACCATCGTCCGGGCCATGTCGAGCACGCGGTCCACCGCGATGATCAGGCCCTGGCTCTCGGCGGGGAGGCCGACCGCCTGCAGGATGATGACCATCATCACCAGCCCCGCGTGAGGAATGCCCGCAGCCCCGATGCTGGCAAGCAGCGCCGTGAGCGCGACGATCGCCTGCTGAGCGAGCGACAGGTCGTGCCCCGTCATCTGGGCGATGAACAGCACGGCCACCGCCTCGTACAGCGCGGTGCCGTCCATGTTGATCGTCGCCCCCAAGGGGAGCACGAACGCCCCGACTCGGTTGCTGACTCCGGCACGCTGCTCGACGCAGTTTAGGGTCAAGGGGAGCGTGCCGTTGCTGCTGGCCGAACTGAACGCGGTGAACAAGGCGGGGCTCATCGCCTGGGCGAACTCACGAGGGTTGCGTTTGGCGACGAACTTGAGGATCGCCGGCAGCACGACCCCCGCGTGGAACCCCAGGGCCAGAGCGACCGTCAGCATATACCAGCCGAGCGAGCCGAAGATGGCGCTCCCCTCGGTGGCGGTCGCCGAGAGCATGAGGAAGAACACCCCGAAGGGCGCGAGCGCAATGATGAGCATCGTGATCTTCATCATCACTTCGAACGCGGCGTCGATCAGTTCGCGAATCCGCTCGGCCGACTTCCCCCCGACGAGGATCGTGCAGACGCCGAACAGCAGGCTGAACGCGATGATCGACAGAAACTGTCCCTGTGCGGCTGCGGCAAAGGGGTTCTCGGGGATCAGTGCGAGAAGCTGCTCGTACAGCACGGCGGCGAGACTTTGCCCTTGCGGGGCCTCGACCGCCTCGACCGCCTGCAGGGCTCGACCGACCCCGGGGCGGATGATGTTGACCATCGCCAGCCCGACGCAGATCGCGATCAGGCTGGTCGACGCGTAGTACAGCATCGTGCGGCCGAACATCCGGCCGAGCGACTCGGCGTGTCCCAGTCCCACGACTCCGGACACGAGCGACACGATGATCAACGGCACCGACACCATCTTCAGCATCCGCAGAAACAGGTCGCCGATGAGTTGAGCGTAGTCCCCCGTTGCGCGGGCGAGGGACCGACCCTCGGCGGCGAACAGGGCGTAGGCCGGCCCGTCGAGCGCCGCCAGTTGCTTGATCGTCGGCGCGTGGCGCCGGGGCGCCGGGGCGTCGGCGGCTTGAGGCGGCAATTCGGGCCACGGTTCGCCCAACTCTTGTGCGAGGTCGTCGACGTCCTGTTCGGGGCCGATCGCCCAGCGCCGGGTGCGGTAGGTCGCTCCGGGGCCGGCTTTGTCGACGACTTCGTCGAACTGAATCAGCGTGCGCTGCGACGAATCGAGCGACCAGAACCGCCCCGCAGGGACGGCGACGGGGGCCTTCATGCCGACCTTCTGGATCGAACCGGGCTTGATCTCGATCGGCTGGGCGAGTTGCCGCCCGCCGGCGCCCGCGTTCAGGCCGATGCCGATCGCCGCGGCCAGCAGCATGGCAATGAGGATCTGCCAGTGGAGAGCCAAGCGGTTGCGAGTCATCGCGATCCCGAGGATGGAGGCGGAGCGGGTCGAGTCGACTGCGGCGCTGGCGCAGAACCAGTACGAACGCGCGGCGAGCTGATGCGACGGCGCTCACTCGAATTTCGCGCCGCCACGGATCGCACGGAGTTTGCCGCTCACAACTTGCGAACGACTCTGAGCGGCGAAGATTACTTGGCCTCGTTCCCCGCAGCGACTCCTCCGGGCGGGGTTGCTTGGTCGTCGGTCGTCGCCGGATCGTCAGGTTGCACTTCCGACGATTCCGCGCCGGCGGACGGAGCCTCGGCGGAGGGCTTTTCCTCGGCGGACTCGGCGGCGGCTTCCGCTTCCAGGTCTTGCCGCTCGCGCCACGGCTTGCCGGCCTCGTAACTGGCAAGTTCCTTGGCGAGCTGGCCGTCGTAGTCCTCGTCCCCCAGTTCGACCGCCTTCTTGGACCACTCTTTCGCCTGGGCGAAATCTCCCGCCTCGGCATACGCGGCGGCCAGGGTGCTGAGGATGTGAGCCGCCTTGTAATCGGTCAGTTTGCACGCTTGTTCGGCCAGTTCGACCGCCCGCTTGCCGTCGCGCACCTCGTCGTCGGGCGAGGTGGCCAGCACCCAGGCGAGATTGTTGAGCAGCGCAGGGTCGTGCGGCTCGATCTCAAGCGCTTTGTTGAAGTCGTCGACGGCCGGGGCGTGCTCGCCGACGTTGAGATAGGCGTCCCCCCGGCTGCGGCGGGCGAGGTAGTTGTCGGGATCGGTCGCAAGCACCGCGTCGTAAGCGGCGATCGCTCGCCGCGGCTGTTTGGCGATGACGCTGTAGAGGGCGAGCTGCATTTGCAGTTCAGGCTGGTTCGGGGCCGCGGCGACCAGCTTCTCCATCTCGGCGATCGCCTCGGCGAGCTTATCCTCGGCGGCCAGAATCTGGCACCGCAGGCGCAGCGCCGCGATCAGGCCCGGTTGCTTGGCGAGCGTCGCGTCGACGTCGGCCATCGCGGCGGCGAAGTTCTCCTCGCTCAAGTTCGCCTCGGCCCGATGGATGAGCGTCAACAGCGAGTCGGGCGCCATCGTCAGCACCTTGCCGAACTCCTCGATCGCCTTGGCCGTCTCGCCCTGCTGCCGAAAAATCTCGCCCCGCTGCTGATACGGCACGGGCGAATCGGGGACGGCGATCGTCGCCTTCTCGAGCACCGCCAGCGCGTCGTCGTACTTCTGCTGCTCGCGCAGGATTTCGCTTTGCAGCAGATAGGCCGCCAGTTCGTCCGGGTTGTCGGCCAGCACGGTCGCCACGTCGGCGAGCGCTTGGTCGAGATTCTTGTCCTGCCGCAAGAGCGCGGCCCGGGCCAGTCGGAACCGCGGGTTCTCCGGTTCCAGCTCGATCGCCTGATCCATGTCGGCCAGTCGTCGCGCCGGATCGCTTTGCAACTGGGCTCGCAGGGCGTAGGCGATCGCGCGATCGTCGGCCGGGGCGGTTTCGTCCTTGACGTAGTCGGTGAGAATTCGCTTCGCCTCGTGGGGATCGCCGCCCGGGCCGGCCTGCAGCTTGCCGAGCATCAGCCGCGCAGAGCCGGGCGGGTTCGTCGCGGCCAGGATGCGCCGCAGGTCGGAGACCGCCATCCCTCGGACTTGCTGAATTCGCGGGTCGGCCTGCTCGGCCGGGGCCACGCGGTCGATCGCCGCCATGAGCTGCGTGGCCCGCTGCATGAGGGTCTCGGCGAGCATCTGATCGGCGAACGTCAGGCTTTCGTCGTCGAGCCCTTTGTCGACGGCGGACTGCAACAGATCGATGACGCGATTGACGTCGCGGAGGTCCTCGGCGGTGATCTTCTCGCGGAGGGCCTCGTCGAGATCCTCCTGCCCAGGGCCCTCGGCCCAAGCGGGGGCCGCAGCCAGGGGGCAGGACAAGGCCACCGCGAACCACAAGCGACGCAAAGCGAACATGAAGGGAGAACCTCGGAAGGCGTAAGAGCCAGGTGAACCGGGCGGCGTGCGGAGGCGCCAGCAACGAGGGCGGACGCGCCCAGCGGCAATTATTACCGCCCCGGGTATTCCTGACCACGCGAATCGCGACGGCCGAGCAGGACGCCCGCAGAAGTCCATGTTCTGTACCGCCAACGCTCCCGGTGCGCCCAAAAAAAGGCGTTCTCAATCACGGAGTTGGACGCGGATTCAGGCATTGCCGGCTGACTCGAACGGCCTCAACCGGAGTTGATCGCGGTTGCAGGCGCAATCCCCCCGGCGGTCATGTCTCGTCAGGTCCTCGGCATGATTGGCGGTTCAGACAGGGATTGTGCAGTCCGCCAGGCCGCGCGCAAAAAGCTTGCCCGTGTGGGCGGCGGCGCGTAGGATTAGTGTACGTACGAACACTTATTCTGCGGAGGCTTGCGCCATGCCGTGCTATCACCTGTCCTGGGACGCCTACGGCCAGTGGGCGACGCCGGCTCCCGAGACGCTGGTCGTCGCGGGGCAGCGGCTTCTGCCCGACCGGGTCGTCGCCGAGCGATTTCGCCATGCCGGCGACGCCCCCGAGGCGTGCTTTGACGACGCCCTGCAGCGGCAACTGCTGGCCGAGACGAACATCGCGGCCGGGCAGGAGGGCTTTCGGGTCCACGTTGCTGCGGCCGATGCGACCTCGCTGCATGTCGTGGTCAGTTGGAACGACGACCGGCCGTGGGAGGAGATCCGCCGCGCGGTGCGCGACTCGATCGTCCGGCGGCTGCGGGCCACGGGGCAGCGGACTTGGTTGTCGCATCGGGGGACGCGCCGGCGGATTGTCGACCAGGGCGACTACGATCGGCATGTCGCCCAACTGTTGTCCCGGCCGCGCAGTTGGAAGTGGAGCGAAGCCCGCGGGTTGAGCCGGTAGCCCAATGCCGCGCCGGCGTCGCGTGCTCAGAATCGCCACGCGGCGACGGTTTCGAGTTGGCCGCGGTCGTCCGGCGCCAGGCGGCACGCTTCGCGCGTTTGGTAGTTCATCAGCAGGGCTTCGGTCCCGTCCGGCTTGGCGTGCACGGCGGCCGTCAGTCGGCCGGCGGCGTTGTACATCTGCCAGACCTGCAGCGAGACCGAGCCGGCGGGGACGAACCGCTCGCTGAGCACGGCGATTCGCCCCGCGGAGAACTCGCGCACTTCGGCGATCCGTCGCAGCGGGCTCGACCGCAGGATGCGCCACCCGGCGATCCGCACCTCGCGGATGCCGCCGGTCTCGTCGCGCTCGACGTGCAGCGCGCCGCGCCCCGGCCGCGTGAAGCTGACGGTCGAGTCGAGTCGGGTTGAATCGGGCGAACGGGAATCGAAGGCGACCATGGAGGGCTCCTGGAGCGGGAGAAGTCCCCGGCGCCACGGTCACGGCATAACTGGCCGCGACGGGGCCGGACCCCTGCTGAAGCGCAACGTCGGCCAGGACGTTACGCCGTTTGCTAGCGGGGACGCTCTGGGACGTCTGGCGGCACAACCGGTGCGACCGGCAAGTGCCATGGCTGGCCGGACCGGGGCCATCTACCATCCCGACTTGCCCCGAGGCGGCTCGTCGCGCTCGGCGGCATCTCCCTGCTGAGATCGAGGTGCGCGATGAAGTCGCCGAGTTGCTTCGCCCTGATCCTCGTTGCGTCTCTGACCGGGGCTCCGCTCCGCTCCGCCGGTGCGACGATCGAGTTCGCCTCGGCCGCGATGGGCGCCCCCGGGGTCCGCGGCGGGCAGACGATCGGCGTCGGCCAGTTTGTCGCCTGGCGATTCACGGTGACGGGCAATATGCTGGCCACGGAGGTCGGCGGCCACTTGGCGCTGCCGCTAGCGGGTGAGTTGTTCGCGGCGATCGTGCGGTTGGAATCCGTCACGGCATTGCCGCCGGAGCCGCCGTTCGCCACGAGCGCGGTCGTCGGCAGTGCGCTGGTCGCCGCGGCGTATCCCAGCGAGGAAACGTTCGCGCCGCTGTCAGCGTCGCTGACGCCGGGGGCCTACGCGCTGGTCTTTGGGGCCGGGCAGTTCGGGCCGGCTGGCACGACGTGGGGGACGGGCGCCATGGTCCAGGCGGCCGATCAACCGCTGATCGCCCCGACGACCCCGAGTTCCTTCCTGCTGTGGATCGCCAGCACGAGCGAGTGGCGCACCAATGTCGGCTCGAATATGCGGTTCGTCGTCCGCGGGAAGGCGTATGGAGGACCGGGGGATTTCGATTTCGACGGCGCAATCGACGGCGCCGATTTGGCGGTGTGGCAGACGCACTACGGCGAGACCGACCTCTCGACCGCGGCCCAGGGAGACGCGACCGGCGACGGCGCGGTCGATGGCGGCGACTTCCTGACTTGGCAGCGCGGCTTCAGCGCCGCGGCAAGCGGCGCCGTGCTCGCCGCACCCGAACCGGCGGCGTTCGCCCTGGGTGCGCTCTGTGCCGCCGGTGCGACGGCGGTGCGAGGCAGGGGATCGCTCGCGAGAGGCCGGCGAGCGTAATGAGGTCGCGAGTCGGCAGGAGCCGTTTATTGCCGGGGTCCCGCTTCCGGCCGTTTGCTGCGGGCTTCGTGCGCTGAAGCTGCCGGCCAACTCGGCGGAGCATGTTTCGGGCGCAACCGCCCGTTACGGAGAGACGGGCCTGCGACTCAGTTGGCGGCGACGCGCGCGGGGGACTTGCCGCGCGGCTTCCCGTTGGCCGACGGGCGGATCGAGGCGAGCACCGACGACAGTTGGTCGAATCCCACCATCTCGGCCAAACCGGCTTCAGCGAGTTCGGGACCCGAGACGTAACGACCCGGGTTGATCCATTGGTCGACCGACTCGTAGCTGGCGCCGAAGAGGTCGGCCAGCAGCTTGTCCATTTCTTTTTCGAGCGAGCCGAAGTGGCGAGCCCACTCGGCGGCCTCGGCCAGACCGACGTTCTCTTCGCTCTGCCACCGCATGGGGTGGAACAGCATGACGCTGCACGGGGTGACCAGCCGGCGCTTGCAGGCGGCGTACGGCCAAAGCGCGGCCGAGGAGCACTCGCCCGTGACGATCCCCGTGGCCTGCAAACCGCGCAGGCGGATGAGCGTCATCAGCGACATCGCACAGTAGGGGCTCCCCCCCGGCGAGTCGAAGTAGATGAGGCACTCTCCCCCCGGTTCCACGTCGAGGATCCGCTCGGTCAGTTCCGATTCGTTCTCGGTGAGATCGCCGACGATGGCGATCTCGGGCAGGCGGTCGTCGTCGTGAGCCATGCGCAGAGTCCTTCGACTCGGTAAGGTGTCGCGAGCGGTCGCTCCGGGCAGCGGAGCGACGGGGCTCCCGGGGCGGGCCGAGGCGTCGGCCGCCGGTCCAGGCAATCCCTGTAGTGTACGGTTTTCTCCGGGCGTCCACTAGGATTTGACGGTCCGAGGGAAGGAAACACCCTGCCGAAGCGAGGCGAATCGCACGGGTTGTGCGGGTCGAACCAGTGCTCCGGCGGGGCCGCAACCGGGCGCGAGTTACGCTGGCGCCCGATCGCCGGTACACTTCCCAGCCGAGCGTTCTCGCCTGCCTCCGCCGAGCAGAACGCCCCGGCGTTGGCCGCCGCCGAGGCCGGAGAGCTTCGTCCGTCCCGGGGCCGAATCGCAAAATCGACTATGGGTTATCGCAATCTCCGCGAGTGCGTCGACGACCTCGCTCGACATGGCCAACTGCTGCGGATCGACGCCCCCGTCGACGCGCGGCTCGAAGCGGCGGCGATCCATCGCCGCGTTCACGCCGCGGAGGGGCCGGCGTTGTTGTTCGCCAATGTCGTCGGCTGTCGGTTCCCCATGGTCAGCAACCTGTTCGGAACCTGGGACCGCACGCGGCTCATGTTTCGCGACTCGCTGGCTGCGGTCGAGCGGTTGGTGACGCTCAAGGCGAGGCCGCAACAAGCGTTGCGGGCGCCGTGGAAATACTGGCGGGCGCCGCTCGATGCCGTCACGATGCTCCCCCGTTACGTTCGCAGCGGGCCGGTGCTCGAACGCCAAGTGCGGCTCAGCGAACTGCCGCAACTGGTCAGCTGGCCCCGCGACGGGGGACCGTTCGTCACGCTGCCGGTCGTGTACACCGAAGACGTTCGCGAGCCGGGCCTGCGGCGCTCCAACCTGGGGATGTATCGGGTGCAGCTTGCCGGGCCGCACTACGAGCCTGATCGCGAGGTCGGGCTTCACTATCAAATCCACCGCGGCATCGGAGTTCACCACGCGGCAGCGATCGAAGCGAACCAGCCGTTCCGCGTGAACGTGCATGTCGGCGGGCCGCCGGCGATGGCGGTCGCCGCGGTGATGCCGTGCCCCGAGGGGATGAGCGAGCTGGCCTTCGCCGGGGCGCTGTCGCGTCGCCGCACGCGAATGATCCGACGCCCGGGAGGCATCGCCGTCCATGCCGACAGCGACTTCTGCATCACGGGGATCGTCGACCCCGAGCGGCTCGTCCCCGAAGGGCCGTTCGGCGATCATTTGGGATACTACAGCCTCGCCCATCCGTTTCCGGTGCTGCGGGTCGAGCAGGTCATGTGCCGACGCGACGCGATCTGGCCGTTCACCGTCGTGGGTCGCCCGCCGCAGGAAGACACGCTGTTCGGCCGGCTCATCCACGAGCTGACGGGGCCGCTCATTCCCACGGTGTTGCCCGGGGTGCACCAAGTGAACGCGGTCGACGCGGCGGGAGTTCATCCGCTGCTGCTGGCGATCGGCAGCGAGCGGTACATGCCGTTCTTGGAACGCGTCGCGCCGCAGGAGTTGCTCACCCAGGCGTGCGCGATCTTGGGGCAGGGACAGTTGTCGCTCGCCAAGTTCCTGCTGATCGCCGCCCGGAACGACGACCCGCGGCTTGACGCGGGGGACGAGGGAGCGTTTCTGGCCCATGTGCTGCGGCGAGCCGATTGGAGCCGCGATCTCCACTTCCACACGCACACGACGATCGACACGCTGGACTATTCGGGCGCCGGTCTCAATGCGGGGTCGAAAGTGGTGATCGCCGCTGCGGGACCGCCGCGGTACGAACTGGCGGAGCGGATCCCGAACGACTTGCGCTTGCCGGAGGGGTTCGCCAACCCGCGCGTCGCGCTCCCCGGGGTGTTGGCGATCGAAGGACCGAGGTGCCCGGCGCCGACGTTCGACTACGACGAATCGGTCCGCGCCCGCACCGCCGGCCGCGAGCAAGTCGCGGCGCCGATGCGGCGGTTTTGCGAGTCGTTCACGGCGGAGAGTTCAGTGAACGCTTTTCGCTTGGTCGTGATCGTCGACGACAGCCAGTTCGTCAGCGAGTCGCTGGGGAACTGGCTGTGGACGACGTTCACGCGCGCCAATCCCGCGGACGACCTGTGGGGAATCGACGCGCTGACGAGCGAGAAGCACTGGGGTTGCCGGGGGGCGCTGGTGATCGACGCCCGGGTGAAACCGCACCACGCACCGGTCCTGGCGGAAGACCCTGCGACGACGCGCCGCGTGGAAGAGTTGGCCGCTCCGGGGGGGCCGTTGCACGGACTGTTTTAGGAATCAACGCCGCAGCGGCTAAGAAAGCTGTTGGCGCGATGCGAAACGCACCTTGGCGCCGAGGCTGTCGGGGCGTGCTAGACTTGGGGAATATGACGCATTCCCTGCCACGAACGTCGTTCGCACTGTGTCGCATGGCCTTGCTGACGTGCGCGCTAACGGCTGGTTCGAACTGCGTCGCACAGCGGACCGACGGCAAGCTCGTCCTGCGAGTCGTCGACGAGCAGACCAAGGCCCCGATCGCAGTGCGGCTCGAACTGCGCGACGCGCGCGATCGACTCGTGCGGATCAACCCGCCCGAATCCGTCGCCGCCGCGGACGGCGTGTACTTCACGGGCGAGACGACGCTCGCTCTCCGCCGTGGGAACTACACGCTGATGCTCGAGGCGGGGCCCGAGTATCAGACGTTTTTCACTCAGCCTGGGACGCTCGAAATCGTTCGCGGCGCCGACGACGCCAAGGACGTGGCAATGATGCGCCGCGTCGACATGCGGCGCGAGGGGTGGTACGCCGGCGACCTCGACGTGCGGTTGCCGGCCGAGGGGCTGGCGACCGTCATGGCGGCTCGCGGCGTCGACGTGGCGCCTGTCGCCGTCGCCGTCAACGAGCTTGGTCGCTGCCGCCGGCCGAAGACCGCGGCTGGAGCCGCAGCGCCGACGACGGTCCGCTACGAAGGCCGTGGCGGCGGACTTCTGCTGGTCGGCGGCGACACCCTGCCGGACGTGTGCGACGTGCCGGCCGACGGATCGCTGCTGGCTCCGCTGGCCGCGGCGCGGAAAGCCGGTGCGGCGATCGTCGCGATGCGGGCCGACGCTTGGGCCCTGCCGGTGTGGATTGCGTCGGGAAAGCTCGACGCGGTGCAGATCATGTCCGCCGAAGGCTCGCCGACCCGGCGCGGGAACCGAACCGCGACTGCGACCGAGAGCAGCCGGCCGCGCGATCTCACGCTTTTCCCCGGCAAGACCGGCCCCGGCCGCTACGCCGAGTCGATCTATCACCGGCTCCTCGACTGCGGACTGCGAATCGTCCCGGCCGCGGGAACCGGCGCGGGGGACGGCGGCGAGATGTCCTTGGGAGCCAACCGCGTCTACGTCCGCTGCGGAGACGACGTCACGCCCGCTGACTGGCTGGCCGGACTTCGCGCCGGTCATGTCACGGTGACCAACGGTCCGTTGTTGCGGACGAGCGTCGACGGCCGCCCCCCCGGGCATCTCTTCGAACAGCCGACCGACGGCACGCGCGAGTACGAAGTCGCGCTGAACTTGGCGTTCTACGCGCAGACGCACATCGAGTACCTGGAGATCGTCAAAGACGGCCGCGTAATTCACAACGTCCGGCTGGACGAGTTGGCGGGTCAGGGGGGGCGGTTGCCGAAGGTCCCCTTCGATGCCAGCGGGTGGTTCGCCGTCCGTGCGGTCACGAGCGACCTCGAGCGGCGCCAGTTCGCCACGAGCGGAGCGTACTTCGTCCAGGCGGGCGAGCAGCCGCGGATCAGCCGCGAGAGCGTCGAGTTCTTTCGCACGTGGCTCGACGAGTTGGCCGCGAAGTTCGTGGACGATGCGGCCGTGCAGGCCGATGTCGCCGCGGCTCGGCCCTTCTGGGACGACTTGCGCGCCCGGGCGAACGTCGATTGACCGGACCCCGACCGACGCCGGCGTTGCTAGCGTCGCGCACTGCGCGTCGGAATCGCTGAGTTTTCGTCGCCATGTTCGTCGTGCCGTTGCAGTTCATCTCGGGTCCCTTGGCGACCTTGGCGGTTCCATGAGACGACTTTGCAGTCCTCCTGTTCGGCAACCGACTCGGCTTGTCCGGGCCGGGGTCGGTTTGGTATCACTCTCCCCCCCTGGGCTTGGGGCCGCGGCGAGGCGGGGTACGATTCGCCGCGCGAGCATCGACGCGCGCGGGATCATTCATGCTTCGCCGAACACTCTTGCTGCGAGTCGTCCTGTTGGGCTTGGGTTGCGTCGGCGGTTCGCCGGCGCCGGCCCAATCGACGGGTCCGGCCGTGCTGCCGCCGCCGGAGGCGGGGGGGATCGCCGACGCGATTCCGCTCCCCGCGTACGAATCGCTTCTCTCGTCCCCGCAGGCGTCGCCGGCCGAGACGCCGCTGACCGACCTGGTCGCCGAGCCCGTCACTCCGACCCCCTACTGGTACCAGCCGGCGTACTGGTTCGGCCCCGTCCCGTGGGACGCGGGCGTCGAACTGGGGATCAACGGCAGCCAGGGGAACAACGAAACGTTCAGCATGCGCTCCGGCGGGCATCTCAAACGCGAGACCCCGAGTTGGAAGTTCGACTCGTCGCTCGCCTACAACAAGAACCACGCCAACGGCGTCGAGACGCAGAACAACGGCAAGCTCGACGTGCGGCTCGATCGGATCCTGGCCGCGTCCCCCTGGTCGGTGTTCTATCTGGGCAACCTGATCTACGACGAGTTTCAGACCTGGGACACACAGCTTTCGCTCAATACGGGCGTGGGACGCCAAATCTTCAAGACCCCCGATCTGGACCTGACCGCGCGGTTCGGCGCCGGCGCCGTCCGCGAGTTCGGCGGCGTCAACAACGACTGGGCGCCGCAGGCCCTGTTCGGCGCCGACTACTCGCACCAAATCTCGCCGAGTCAGAAGCTCGTCGGCAAGGTCGACTACTATCCCGAGTGGGCCGACTTCAACAACTATCGCGTCGTCACCGACCTAGGATGGCAAGTTGCGCTCGACAAGCCCAAGAACGTCAGCCTGAAAGTCTCGGTGATCGACTGGTACGACAGCACGCCCGACGGCGCCTCGCCCAATACGCTCAACTACGCGGTGTTGCTGATCTGGGCGCTGTGAAGGGCGCAAGCGAGCACGCCCCTCGAGGAGCGAACGAGACCGACGCAGGTCCTTTCTTGCGAGGGATTGCGCCGTTGCGCGAAACTCAGTCGAGGGATGCGTCTGCCGTCAGAATGCTGCATCTGTCGAGCGACCGCCGGCCCTCCTAGAGCCGGGGGCGACGACGGGGTAAGATGCCGAGTCTGCGCCGACGCGGGCGACTCTGGTTCCAGGGCGCACTCCCGCCGGCGCATTCGTCGGAGCCGCGCGAGTCGACCCCTATGAGCCAGTCCCCCGTCACGTTGCTGCAAGCGACTCTGCTGCGCGAAATGCCGATCTGCGCAGCGATGGAGATTCAAGCGGCCGCCTGGGACGCGGATCGGTTGACCGTCGTCATGCCGCTCGAGCCGAATCGCAATCACCAATCGACGGCTTTTGCCGGCAGTCTCAGTGCGCTCTGCACGATCACCGGGTGGGGCACGGTGTTCCTGTTGCTTCACCAGCGCGGGCTGTACGGCAACATCGTCATCCGCCGAAGCCAGATTCGCTTCCTTCGTCCTGTGCGCGACCCCCAAATTCGCGCCGCCAGCCTGCCGGTCCCCGTCGACCAATCCGGCTACTTCTTCGAGTTGCTCTTGAGCAAAGGGATGTCCAAGATTGACGTCGCGGTGGAGATCGCCGACGCCGAGGGTCCCCTCGTGGCGTTCACCGGTTCGTACGTGGTGCAGGACTTGGAGGAAGTCATCGGCGATTTGTGATTGGATCGCGGCACGCGGCCGACGCCAAGCGTCATCACGCGAGCGGCCGATCGCAGACGGCCAATCGCTCCCCTACAGCGGCGCCGGGACGTCTCGGCGACAGAACCGCAACGTCGCCAACCCCAGGCACGCAAGTCCGACGCCATACAGCACTGCGTTGCAGGCCAGGAACGTCGGCATCGCCGCCGAGCGATCAGCGGTCATGGCGAGCACCAGCCGCGTCGGCTCGTACGCCGACAGGATCGTCAACTGCTCGAACCACGCGAATCGCGGGGCGATGCGGGCCACGATCATCAGCGCCAATTCGACGATGTAGAACCCGATCACCAGCGCCACGGCCTGCGGGCGGCTGCGGGCCCAGGCCGAGGCGAGCGTCGCGATCCCCGTGACGCAAACGATCAACCCGGCCAGATTGATCGACGCGGGCAGATACGCCGACCAGGGCGGGGGATCGGCGAACCCGGCGGTGGCGATCCCCAGCCCTGAACCGCACCACGCGGCTGCGGCCAGCGCCACGGCGCCCAGCAGCGTGACCGCCGTGTGGGCGCCGACGACGCTCGCTCGGCGCACCGGCTGGGCGAGCAGCATCTCCATGGTCCCCGAGCCGAGTTGCCCGGCCAAGCACTCCGACCCGCGGGCGATCGCCCACAGCCCCGACGCCAACAGCACCGGGCCCTCCTCGTAGCCGAACGCCAATCGCCCCAACGGAGTTGCGAGCTGCTCGATCGGCACAGGCAGCAATTTGCTGAACGCCTTGAGCCCCTCGCTGAACAGCTTGATGAAGGCGTCGAACTCGATCATCGCCGACACCCACGACCGCAGCCACAGAAACCCGACCATCAGCGCCGTGCACGCCGCGAGCATGCCGGCCGAGTCGCGCAGGTAGCGGCAAAAGAGGACCAGGTTCATGGGCGGGGCGCTCGTTGGTGCGTGGTCGTTCGTCCGTCGCTTGTCGTGGGAATCGCGGCCGAACGCCGGAGGCGCGAGGGGCGGCTAGCTGCTTCCCGCGTGATGTCGTTGGTAGGCCGTGCGGAGGCCGACCGGTTCGATCTGCAGCTCGGCGAGCGGCTGCCGGGCGAGCCATCCCAGCAGCGGGGGCAGATCGCCGGACGTGGTGATCACGACCGTCCCCCCGGCGCCAGTCTCGACGACCACGCCCGCGGCCAGTTCCGCGGGGAGCGGCGTCATCGGGCCGGCGAGTTGCAGGCGAATTCGATGTTGCCGGCGCAGCTCCGCCACCCGCACCGACTCGACCAATCGCCCGGCGCGGAGAATGACGACCCGATCGCAGGCCTCTTCGGCTTCCGAAAGCACGTGCGACGAGAACAGCACGGTTTGCCCCGCGGCGCGGGCCTCGCGGACCAGTTCCAGCACGTCGCCGCGCACCGTGGGGTCGAGGTTCTCGGTCGGTTCGTCGAGCACCGCGAGCGGCACGTCGGGCGCCAGGGCCGCGGCCAGAGCGAGCTTCTGCCGCATGCCGGTCGACATTTCGCTCACCCGGCGGGCGAGATCAAGCTGCAGCCGTTCGGCGATGCGGTGCGCCCGCGCGAGCGTGCCGGCGCCGCGAAGCGAAGCGAAGAATTCGAGCGTCTCGCGTCCGGTGAGTCGCCGCGCAAAGCGCGCTTCGCCCGGGAGGTAGCTGGTCAGCCGATGCACTGCGACCGATTGCCGGTAACAGTCGAGACCGTCGACCGTCGCCCGCCCGGCGGTCGGTTTGAGATAGCCCAACAGAAGCCGCAACAGGGTCGTCTTGCCGGCGCCGTTGGGGCCTAACAGGCCGAGGATCTCGCCCCGCTCGACCCCCAGCGTGCAATCGTCGAGCGCCGCGACGGGGCCGTAGCGTTTTGCGAGCGATTCAGTGGAAATCAGCACGGGGACGATCTGCCGGCAGGTCGGAAAGGGGCGCGCGAAGCGCGCCGCCGCGGCGCTACCGCCGGTCGATCGGCACGTAGTCGCGCTCGGTGGACCCCGTGTAAATTTGCCGGGGGCGGCAAATGCGCTTGTCGGGGTTAGCGTGCATCTCGCGCCAGTGGGCGATCCATCCGGGAAGGCGACCGATCGAAAACAGCACCGTGAACATCTGCTCGGGGATCCCCAGCGCGCGATAGACGACCCCCGAGTAAAAGTCGACGTTCGGATACAGCTTGCGTTCGATGAAGTACGGGTCGCTCAGCGCGACCTGCTCGAGTTCCTGGGCGATGTCGAAGATCGGATCCTTGATCTTCAAATTCTGGAGGATCTTGTGGCAGGCTTCCTTGATGATCGTCGCGCGGGGGTCGAAGTTCTTGTAGACCCGGTGCCCGAAGCCCATGAGCCGGAAGTTGTTGTCCTTGTCCTTGGCCATGTCGACGTACTTCTTGACGTTGCAGCCGTCCTGGCGGATGCGCTCGAGCATCGCGACGCACGCCTCGTTGGCTCCGCCGTGCAAGGGGCCCCACAACGCGTTGATGCCCGCCGAGATCGACGCGAACAGATTCGCGTTCGACGAACCGACCATCCGCACGGTCGAGGTGCTGCAATTCTGCTCGTGATCGGCGTGAACGATCAACAGCAGGTTCAGCGCGTCGACGTGATCGGGGTCGACTTGATACTCCTCGGTCGGCACCGCGAACATCATCCGCAGAAAGTTCTGGCAGTAGTTCAGCGAGTTGCGCGGATAGATGTACCGCTGGCCGACCGATTTCTTGTACGCGAACGCCGCGATCGTGGGGAGCTTGGCTAGCAGCCGCACGATCGACAGGTCCACTTGGTCGGGATCGTGGGGGTTGAGCGAGTCCTGGTAAAAAGTCGACATCGCTCCGACGACCGAGCTGAGGATCGCCATCGGATGAGCGTCCCGCGGAAAGCCGTCGTAGAACAGCCGCATGTCCTCGTGGATCAGCGTGTGCCGCCGCAGCGTATTGCGGAACGCCTCGGCTTGCTGCGGGGTCGGCAATTCGCCGTAGATCAGCAGGTACGCGACCTCGACGAAGTCCGATTTCTCGGCGAGTTGTTCGATCGGATAGCCGCGGTAACGAAGAATTCCCACCTCGCCGTCGAGGTAGGTGATGCTGCTGGTCGTCGACCCGGTGTTCACGTAGCCGTCGTCGACAGTGATGTAGCCGGTCGAGCTGCGCAGCTTGCCGATCTCGACGCCGTGCTCGTCCTCAGTGCCGACAATCACGGGGAGGTCGACCGATTTTCCGTCGGGCAACGTGAGTTTCGCGACCTCTCCCATCGAGACTGTCCTTTCGAGCCTGTCGAAGCGGGCCTTACGTCAACGCCGCGACGAGCGGGCGATTCGCCGGACGCCGTGCGCCGGCGTCCGGTCCGCACTGCCGCGGGAGCCTGCAGTTTACCGGGGCTCGCCCGGGGGTTCAATCGCCGGCCTCGCGCCGCCCTTGCTGCGCCGCCGTCGAAGGACCCTGCGTCAGAACAGGCGAGCGGAGGGCCTCAGCCCTTGGCTGGCGTGGTTCGTCGGCGCCACAGGGACTCGCGCCCCCGCTTGCCGACACGCGCTTGTACGCAAACCCGGCGCGTGACGCAAAGTAGGGAAGAAGCCGACTTTAGCGCCGTTTGCGACCGCTGAGCGCTTGCTGCAGGTCGGCGCCGCGCAGGTCGCCGTCGAACAGCGTCCAAACCCGCGCCTCGCTCATCAGCTTCGCGATCTCGGCCTCGGTCCCCTCGGCGCGTTGCTTGTCCTCGAGCGCTTTGCGGATCTCGGCCTGAGCCTCGGTGAACGGAGTGCAGCCCGCTTCCTTGCGGTCCAGAACCCGCACGATGTGGAAGCCCAGTTCGCTTTCAATGCCGTCGCTCATCTGGCCGATCTGCAGCGTCCGCAGCACGTCGTTCATGGCTTCGCAGCGGAGCGATCCCAGCGTCTCCCATTCATGCAGACCCCCCTCGTGGGCGGTGAAGCCCTGCGACTTCGCCCGAGCGACTTCGGCAAACACGGGGCCGCGCAGCTCGGGGTTGAGCACGACCTTGGTCCAGACGTCGTTGCCCATTTCGGCCAAGGCCTTCCAGGCCGCCTGGCGATCGCCGCCGAAGCGGTCCAGCCGGACCATCAGCTCCTCCCACCGCACCTTCGCCGGGTATTCGTACTCGGACTTGTGCTCGCGATAGTACTCGAGCATCTCGTCGTGCGTGACCGGTTTGAGCTTGGGAGTCTTCTGCCGGACCCACTCGGTCGCGATCGTCCGTTCGACGAACTGCCGCTGGATGTCTTTGAGGGCGGCCCCGCTCGCCTGGAGCTTTTCTTCCAACTCGACGCGGCTCGTGGCGCCCGTCATCTGCAGCAGCCGCGGGATTTCGATCTCCTCGAAGGGCTTGGCCAGTTGCTCTTCGATCTGCTTCATGTTGTCCTTGGGAACGGTGCGGCGGAAGTCGGCCAGCAGCAGCTTCGTTTCCACCAGCGCCAGCACCTGCTGTCGCAGCACCATCTGGCTGACCGCCTCGAACTGCTCGGGGGGAATGCGGTCGCGGTTCATTTCCAAGAGCTGGTCGACCTGCCACATGACGTCTCCCGCCAACACCACTTGGCCGTCGATGCGGGCGACGATCTGTCCCCCCTCGAGCGGCTTGGCGTCGGGGGGGGTCACGGCGGGGCCGGTTCGTTGCGTCGACGGTCCCGGTTGCTCGAACGTGGCGGACGGCACGTTGAGATTCGTCGGCCCGGGGGGCGTCTGGAACGGATCGTACAACCCGCGTACGCGCGGGTTCTCGCCCGGGGGAGGCGGCGGATCGAACGCGGCTTGGGCCCCCGCGCGCACGGCGATCAGCGCGGACGCAGCCAACAGAACGGCGGTGCTAGAGCGTGACACGCGCGTGGGGTTCGCTGGGGGGAGGAGGAGGCAGAACGACGAACTCCGGCCCGGCGCCGGCGGCGATCTCGGCTGCAAGCTGGCCGCGGCACAGGGGGGCGGGAGTTTAGGCGCCGACCAGCGCCGGCCGCAAGACGGATTCCAGCGCCGCCAACGTCGCCCCCGGATCGCCCGCCGCGGGGCCCAGCGGCAGGTACGCGGACCGATCGTCCGCCACGCGCAGCGCCGCTCCCGACCCTGCTAGCAGCTCGCGCAGCCGCCGCTGGTCGGCGTAGGTCAGCACGGCGTACTTGTCTTCCAGGTGGATCCCCGCGATCCCCCACTTGTGGGCCCAGATCCGCAACCGGCCCAGTTCGACGAGCTGATCGACCGGCTCGGGCCGCGGGCCGAAGCGGTCGGCCATCTCCGCCGCGAAATCGTCGAGATCCGACTCGTCGGCGATCCGCGCCAACCGGCGATACAGATCGATCTTCGTCCGCAGGTCCGTGACGTACTGCCGCGGAAAGTACGCCGCGACCGGCAGATCGATCGTGACGTCGACCGCCTCGCGCTGCGGCATCTTCTTCAGCCGCCGCACCGCTTGGTCCAAAAGCGAGCAGTACAACTCATACCCGACCGTGGCGATGTGGCCGCTCTGCTGCGGGCCGAGCAGGTTGCCGGCGCCGCGGAGCTCGAGATCGCGCATCGCCAGGGCGAACCCGGCGCCCATCTGGCTGAACTCCTCGATCGCGCGCAGCCGCCGCGCCGCCTCGGGGGACAGATGCCGCTTCTCGTCGACCAGCAGATAGCAATACGCCCGGTGCTTGTATCGCCCGACGCGCCCCCGCAGTTGGTGCAGGTCGGCCAAGCCGTAGCGATCGGCGTCGTCGATGAAGATCGTGTTCGCGTTGGGAATGTCCAGGCCGCTCTCGACGATCGTCGTGGCTAGCAAGACGTCGAACTCCCGGCGCACGAACCCCAGCATCACGTCTTCGAGTTCGCCCTCGGGCATTTGCCCGTGCCCGACGCCGATCCTCGCCTCCGGGACGATTTGCGCCAGCCGCTGGGCCACCGCGTGGATGTCGTGGATGCGGTTGTGGACGAAGTACGCCTGTCCGTCGCGATTCAGCTCGCGGAGGATCGCGTGGCGGATCAGCGACTCGTCGAACCGCGCCACGCGCGTCTCGACCGCAAGCCGATCCTTGGGCGCCGTCTCCAGGTTCGAGATGCTGCGCACCCCCAACAGCGACATGTGCAGCGTGCGCGGAATCGGCGTGGCGGTCATCGTCAGCACGTCGACCGCGGCCCGGAGCGCCTTGAGTCGCTCCTTGACCGCGACGCCGAATCGCTGCTCCTCGTCGATGACCACCAATCCCAGGTTCTGAAACGTCACGTCGGGCGACGCGAGCCGATGCGTGCCGATCAGCAGATCGAGCGCCCCCTCGGCGGTTTTCTTCAGGATCTCGCGCTGCTCTTTGGCCGTGCAGAACCGCGACAACGCGGCGATCTCGAACGGGTACTCGGCCATCCGCTGCGAGAACGTGCGGCGATGCTGCTCGGCGAGCACAGTCGTGGGCACCAGCACCGCGACCTGATAGCCCGCGTCGATCGCCTTGAACGCGGCCCGCATCGCCATCTCGGTCTTGCCGAAGCCTACGTCGCCGCAGAGCAGGCGGTCCATCGGCTTGGGCTGCTGCATGTCGGCCTTGATGTCGCGGATCGCGGAGAGTTGGTCAGGCGTCTCCTGGTACGGGAACGCCGCGTCGAACTCCTGCTGCCAGTGGCTGTCGCCGGGGAACGCGATTCCCGCGCGCAGCTCGCGCACCGCCTGCAGCTGCAACATGTCGGCCGCCAGATCGGTGACGGCCTGCTCGGCGGCCTTCTTCTGGCGGAGCCACGCTGTGCCGCCGATCTTCGCCAGCCGGGGCCGCGCCGCTCGTCCGCCGACGTACTTTTGCACCAGCTCGATCTTGCTGGCCGGGACGAAAATGCGCGTCCCGCCGTCGTACTCGAGTTCGAGATGCTCCTCGGCCGCCGCGTCCTTCTCGATGAGCTTGATGCCGCGATAGCGCCCCACCCCGTGGGCGAGATGGACCACGAGGTCCCCCTCGCGAAGTTGCAGGAAGCTGTCGATCGCGCGGCCGGTCTCGCGCACGGCGCGGCGGACCAGTTCCTGCCGGTGAAACAGCTCCGCGGCGCTGATCAGGATCGTCCCGCGCCTCGCCGCGTGACCGGGCTCGCTTCGCTCGACCTCGGTCGCGCGGCGAGGCGGAATCACGCGGAACCCCGCGGCCAAACGGCCGTGGGCGAAATGCAAGCGCCCTTCCGCAGCCAGCATCGTCTCGCGGAACACCTCGCCCAGACGCTCGACCTCGGCTTCGTTGTCGCAGACCAGAAACACGTCCTGCCCCGCGGCCGCGGCGTCGAGTTCCTTGCGCACCCGGGCCACGTCGCCGCTGAATTGTTCGATCGATTCGAACTGCAGGTGGGCCGTCGTCTCGTACGACCCCGCGGGAACCCCCGCCGCGGCGACGGACGGCAGCTTGTACAGTTCCTTCAGCGCCGTCGACGTGCCGAACGCTTCGTCGGGCCGTTCGAGTCGCTGGAGATAGTAGCGGCCTTCCTCCTCAAGCTCCATCGGCTCAACGAGCATGACCCAGCTTCCCGGCGGGGCGTACTCGACCAGATGCGTGCGATTGCGCGCCGACGGCTTGAGGACTGTGATCCCCGTTTCGCGATGCGAAGCGAGGCTGCGCTGGGTCGTCACGTCGAACGCGCGAATCGATTCGATCTCGTCGCCGAACAGCTCGATCCGCAACGGGTGGAGCGCATCGGGGGGGAACACGTCGAGGATCCCGCCGCGTTGGGCGAACTCGCCCGGCAGTTCCACCGCCGAGGTCCCTGTGCAGCCGTGCTCGGCGAGCCAGCGGGTCAGTTCGCCGGCGTCGAGCGACTGGCCCACGGCGATCGTGCGGGTCGCGGCGGCCAACTCCTCGCGACTCGGGACCGGCTGCATCAGGCTGTGGATCGCGGCCACCAGGAGGCAGCGCCGGTCCTCGCCCGCGGCCAGCCGCTTCAACACGCGCAACCGCTGCCCGAAGATCTCGTCGTGCAGCACGCGCTCGCCCGTGTCGGTCTCCCACGCGGGGAACGGCAGCACGGTCGCGTCGGTGAAGAGCGCCAGATCGTCGCACAGCGCGTCGACGTCGCGGGCGTGGGGGATGACGACCACCAGCGCGCCGGAGCAGTGCCCCGCCAGCGCCGCGGCGGCGAGGGCGCGCGACGACCCCCAGACTCCGCCCAGCGTCCCCCCGTGGCCGGCGGCCAGTTCGGAGACGACTGCGGTGAAGCCGGCGTGCTGGTCAAGTTGGCCGGCCAGCGCCCGAAGCGCCCCGGCCGGCACGGCCAAGTCGGTCGCCACGGAGAGGATTGTACGCGCTCCTCCCGGTGCGCGAATACCGAGATTCGCCCCCGAAATCGCCGTTCGCGTGCTGAGACCTCGCGCCCAGGCGCGCAGACGCGACACCGACCCCGCGAGCGGAGCCTGCCGGCAGCCGGCGGTCTCCGCGGCCGTCTCATCGCTCTTTGGGGCCCCTGCACCGCGATGCGAAATTCCGACGCCCTCGCCGCCCAAGGCCGGGCGAGACCCAGCTTGTCCGATCGGGCCGATTTGCGATAATCCCTGCAGTCGGCGACGCTGGCTGGTTGCACCGTGGCGTGCGAGTCGCCCGCGCCCGACGCCGTCCCCTCCGGAGCCTTCCGTTCGCCGGGCCCCAGTCCTTAGTGCCTCTTGCGCGTCGCCGCCCCGCGTGGGCCGTCGTCTTGCTCATCCGAGCTTGGAACTCGACGACGACGCGCCGTTCCCCTTTGCGGAGTCATTCATGTCGTCTGCCGTTTGGCGTCGTTGTCGTCAGAGCCGTCTGTTGTTCGCAGTCGCCCTGGCGGGAGTCGCCGCGGCGGCCGTGCCGGGCTTCGCCCAAGCCCCAGCCGCCCCGGCCGCCAAAATCGAGGAAGCCCCCGACGGCAGCACGGCCGAGATTCTCAAGTTCATCGAGCAGTTGGCCGAGCAAGAAGAGCCCGAGGAGGCGACCGAGGAGGAGCAGCTTGCCCTGCAACGGAAAGTGATCCGCAGCATCGCCGCGGCTGCCGCGAAGGCGATCGCCGCGAAGCCCGCCACGCCGGAGGAGGAAGCCCAGGCCTACTTCTACCGGCTGCAGGGGCTCGCCCTGGGGGTTCGCCTGGAGCTGCCCGACGCTGCCGACGATCTGGCCAAGGCCGTCGCCGCGGCGCGGAAGAGCAAGAACGAGGATGTCGCCGCGCTGGGCCTGAAGTTCTTCATCGAGGGTCGCCTTGGCGATTGGCCGAATCTCGAGGAGGACGAGCGGGCCGAGACGATCGCCGAGATCCTCGCCCCGCTCGAGCAGGGAGTCGTCGAGGGGAACCAGATTCAAACCGTGATGACGGTCGCTGACTTTCTGGAGATGCAGGAGGACCTGCCGCGGGCGGTCAAGCTGCTGAGCGCCGCGATTCCGCTCATCGAGAACAGCGACTTCCCCCGCCGCGAGGACGCCGTGAAGATGCTCGGCGGGGTGGCCCGCCGGCTCTCGCTGCCGGGCAAGACGATGGCGCTCGAGGGGACGCTTCTCGACGGCACCGATCTCGACTGGTCGCAGTACGAGGGGAAGGTCGTGTTGGTCGACTTTTGGGCGACTTGGTGCGGCCCCTGTCGGGCCGAACTCCCCAACGTGCTCAACATGTACAAGTCGTACCACGAGCAGGGCTTCGAGGTGCTGGGGATCAGTCTCGACGACGACCCCAAGCAGGCGGCCTCGTTCATCGAGAAGATGGAGATTCCCTGGGCCACGCTGTTCAGCGACGACAAGAACGCCCGCGGCTGGGAAGATCCCCGCGCCGTCGAGTACGGCGTGACCGGCATCCCGCTGGCGATCCTGCTCGACCAAGAGGGCAAGGTCGTCAGCCTGCAGGCCCGCGGCGACAACCTCAAGCGTGAGCTTCACAAACTGCTCGGCCCGCCGAAGTCCGCAGCGGAGTAAGCGACTGCGGCTCGCGCCGCTCAACCCGTCGGCTCCCTGAGCCGAAGGCGCCGCCGGCTACGACGCTTTGCAAAGCGTCAACGCTCGCTTCTCACCCCCTCGCCGGTCTGTTGCGTGAACGCCTCGCCCCGTGACACCGGCAACCTGTCCCCCGTCGAACCTCCGCCGCCGTGCGCGGCGCTGGCAGGGCCGTGGTCGCTTGGCAAAGCGGGGCGGGTCGCGCGCCTCTTCGGTCCTGCGGCGATCGTCGCCTCGGTGGCGATCGGCGCCGGCGAAACGATCATCGTCGTCCGCACCGGCGCCTTCTTTGCCTACGGCCTGCTGTGGATGGTGCTCGCCAGCGTTCTGGTGAAGGGGATCATGGTCCCCTATCTCTTGGGACGATACACGGCGATCAGCGGCGAGTCGTTCGGCCACAAGATCGTCCGTCTGCCGGGGCCGCGCGGATGGCTGTTGGTCCTGCTCGCCGTGCTGGAACTGGCGGCCGCGGGACCCTTGTGGGCCGCGATCGCCCGACCCAGCGGCGAGCTCCTGGGATACCTCGTCTACGGCGAGGGCGTCGGCCAGCATGCCGACGTCACGCGCATGCTTGCGATCGCGTTCATGGCGCTGGCGTTGGGGCTCAGCTTGGCCCTGTCGTACGAGGGGCTCGAACGGCAACAGTTGATCATCTGCGGCGCCTTGGTGCTCGGCACGGTCGTCGGCACGGCGCTGGTGCAACCCGACCTGCGGGCCGCACTGGCGGGATTTCTGTCGTTCGGTCGCATTCCTGACGTCCTGCCCGGCGCCCCTGCGGATTTTCGTCAGCACGCCCCGGCGATGCTGGCCGTGACGTTCGGTTACGTCGGCGGCAGCGTGATGACGTACCTGGTCTATCCCGACTGGATCGCGCTGCACGGGTGGGGGATGACCTCGCATCCGCGGCTCGAGGAGATTCGCCGCCGGGCCGCCGTCGGGGCGCCCGAAGACTATCTGCCGACCGACCCGGTCGCGGTGAAGGCGGTCCGCCGTTCGATCGCTCCGCTCAAATGGGACGTTGCCTGCGGGGCGATCGTGCTGCTGGTGGTCACGGCCGCTTTCATGACGGCCGGCGCCGCAGTGATCTCCCCGCAGGTCGCGGCCGGAACGCTCAGCGGGGCGTTCGCGGGGTGGAGCCTGCTGACCAGTCAGGCGTCGATCTGGCAGACAATTCACCCGACGCTCGTGTGGGTCTACTACGCCTGCGTGCTGGCCGCGTTGTGGGGGACGCTGCAGGCGTATCCCGACATCTACGCCCGCTGCGTCGCCGAGTACGCCGACGCGATCTGGCCGCAACGCCCCTGGAGCCAACCGCGGATACAGCGCTGGATCTGCGCGTACGTGTTCATGGCCGCGACGGCGTTCATCTGGAGCGACGCAAACTTCGACCTGCTGACGACCCTCACGGCCTTCCTGGCGACGAACCTGGGAGTGGCGATCGCAGTGCTCGCGGCGCTCTATCTCAACTTCCAACTCCCCCGGGCGTATCGCACCGGCGGCCCAGCGCTGGTCGGCGGACTGCTCGCCGCCGCGGCGATGATCGCCGCCTCGGCCGTCGCCGCTTGGGGCGTGTGGCAGAAGCTCGTGGGGTGAGCTCGCCGGCAACTCGCTCCGGGGAACTGCCGCGGGGGCTCCCTGGGGGCTCGCTTCGCACGCCCCCTGCCGCGTTCCCGTTTGCTACAATCCCCCGATGCTCGACGCCGAATACACCGTCTATCGCCCGCGGCGAATTCGTCTGCGGACTTGGTTCCTGCTGATCGCGGGGCTGCTCGTGGCGTGGAGCGTCGCCAGCTACTGGGCCGAGTACCGCGACGCTGCGGCTCGCCGGGCGCGCGAGAACATGGCCCCCGCCGCCGGCGCCTGGTGCACGATCGTGTTCCGCAGCGACGCCGTGGGAGTCGTCCGCTCGGGCCCCCGGGCGATCGAGTTGGACGGCACGCATAACTACCTCGCCGGCTCGTTTGTACGGATGAACGACCAATGGATCGTCCTCCGGACCGGCCGTGGTCGCGAAGGGGCTCCCTCGCGCGAGGTCTGGATCCCCCGCGAGCAGGTCCTGCAAATGGAACTCGGCGGCCCGTGAGCCGCGGCGACGTCAGGCCCTCGTCGGACCGGCGGCGGCTCCCTATAATCCTCTGCTTGAGTTCCCCCCTCGCCCCTCGCCGGGAGTCCCCATCGATGCTCGACAGCCAATACTACGATCGCGCCCGGGCGATCCGCGAGGCGATTGTCCAGCTACGGGACTCTCTTTGACGCCCCCGGCAAGAACGACCGCATCGCGGCGATCGACGACCAGATGGGGGCGCCCGACTTCTGGAACGACCAGGAACGGGCCCAGCAGATCGTGGGCGAGCGGAAGGCCCTGCTGGCCGTCGTCCGCCCGCTGGCCGCGATCCAGAAGGGGAGCGAGGACCTCGAGGCGATGCTCGAAATGGCCGCGGAGGATCCCGCGTTCGCCGAGGAAGTTCCCGCTGAGGTCGAACGACTCGAGGGGACGCTCGAAGACCTCAAGCTCAAGGCCTTGCTGAACGGCCCGCACGACGGGGCCGGAGCGCTGGTGACGATCAACGCCCGCGACGGGGGGACCGACGCCAACGACTGGGCCGAGATGCTGCTGCGGATGTACATCCACTGGGCCCAAAAGAACGACTACGCGACCGAGCTGATCGATCGCCAGGACAACGAACAGGCGGGGATCAACAGCGCGACCCTCGCCGTGCGGGGGCCGATGGCGTACGGCTATCTCCGCGGCGAGACCGGCATGCACCGGCTCGTGCGGATCAGCCCCTTCAACAGTGAAGGCAAGCGTCAGACGAGCTTCGCGGCCGTCGACGTCTCGCCGGAGATTTCCGACTCGGTCGAGGTCGAGATCAACGACAGCGACATCCGCGAGGACACGTATCGCGCCAGCGGCGCCGGCGGGCAGCACGTCAACAAGACCTCGAGCGCCATTCGGCTGACCCACATGCCCACGGGGATCGTGGTCACGTGCCAAAGCGAACGCAGCCAGCACAAGAACCGCGCCACTGCGTGGAAGATGCTCCGCTCGCGGATGGTGCAGCGGGAGGAAGAGAAGCGCGAGCAGGAAGAAGCGATCAAGTACCAGCGCCAGGCGAAGACCGGCTTCGGGTCGCAGATTCGCAACTACTTCCTTCACCCCGACCAACGGGTGAAGGACGCGCGCACGAAGTACCAGCAGACGAACTTCCACGCCGTGCTGGACGGCGAAATCCAAGGGTTTCTCGACGCGGTGCTCCGCTGGCGCGCCGGCCAGCCGGTCGAGGAGGACGACGACGAGTAGTCCGCCCTGTCGCCGCGACGCGGTTCGTCCGATTCAGCGTAACCGGACGAAGCCCTCGTTCCTCGCGATCGCAAGCGAGAATATCCGGCGATTCTTCGATTGACTTCGCCATGTCCTGCGTGGTATGATAGTCGAGCTTGCGGATAGCGAAGGCGATTGCGAGATGTTTTGCCAGCCGGCCGGCCGCGGTCGACTGCCTACTCTTTCTTCCCTCGCCCCTTCGCGGGGGAGGCTCTCACGGCTTCCCTGCGTTCGGCTCCTTGGGTGGCTCTTTTGCTCGCCGCGAGCGTCCGTCTCCCTGTCGGGGGACGTCTGTGACTTGGCCCTCGGCGATTGGCACGGCGCGGGGGGCTGCGTTTTACGTTTTTGCTGCGTGCCGGGAGATTTGCGAAGTGTCGCAAGGTACGATCAAGAAGCTGACGGACAAAGGTTTTGGTTTCATCAAGGGTGAGAGCGGCGAGCTGTTCTTTCACCACTCGGCCGTCGTGAACAGCGACTTCGACAGCCTCCGCGAGGGGCAGGAAGTTGAGTACACCGAGGGTCGCGGTCCCAAGGGCCCGCGGGCTGAAACCGTGAAAGTGGTCTCGTAACGCTTGCCTCGCCTTCACGGCGATCCTAAACGCTGCGAACAGTCGACCGCCCGGCAAGCTTCGGTTTGCCGGGCGGTTGTTTTTTTTGCGCTGATCGCAAGGAGCAGAACACGCCGAGGGGCTGAGGGCGCAGAGAGAGCGGGCAGGCTCCGGATTGTCTCGACAAAGGTCCCCTGCGCCCTCAGCGCCTCGGCGTGCGTCCGCGGTTGCGACGCGGATCGCCCCGCTACGATCCCAAATCGCCGAACAGACTGTCCGGGATCGTCCGCTCGGCGATCCGGCCCAATTCGTCCTGCGTGCGTCGCTGGCCGACCGAGTGCCACGGCGAGACGTCCTGCAGTTCGGGCATGACGTCGACGAGTTGCCCGATCAGCATGTCGGCCAGCCGGCGAGCGGCGGGGGTGTGGGCCGACTCGGCCAGGCTCTTGGCCGTCTTCATCGCTCGCAGCAGTCGGGCCCGGACGTCGACCGGGGCCGACAGGGGGCCTTCGCTGTCAATCAGCAGGTCGGCCAACGGCACTTCGAGCGCCTGCTGCCAATCGAGGAGCTGCGAGAGTCGCAGGTCGGCGGTCGGCTCTTCCTGGCAGCGGGCGTCCTGCATGCTGATGTTCAGCTTGCGGGCGACCGAGCGCACCGAGACCCCCTGTTGCTGCCGGACCTCGGCGATGCGGTGCAGCTTGCGCGACGGCGACGGAGCCGACAGGCGGGGCGAGACGGGCTGGGGGGAATTCAAACCGCCAATTTCGAAATTGTAATCGACCGTACTCATGGCATGGGCCTCCCCTCTCGCCGTTCCGGGGCGAGAGCAATCGTGTCCGAGGGACGAGAACGGCTTCAGCGGCAAGGGCGGCCGAGCGCAGGGAGCGCAGGAGACGACCAGCGGCGAAGCACCGGCGAAGATAAGTCCCGCAAGAGCACGCTTGCCGCCGTCAGTGCGATGCAAGCTGCGAAATACTGCCGAACGCCTAATCGATCGACCAGATCGAATCTTGCCCTGGCGTCGGCGGGAAAAGCAGGAGTCGCTGGCCGGCGACTCCGCAGCCATTCATGCCGGTGGCATCATAAACGCGCCGGGGCGGCTCGACAAGCGTCGCCGGAGAAATCGCAGACTGCCGCCGCTCGGAACGACGTGCAGCCGGCAAGCGTCGCCGAGCGATTGCCGAATTGCAAGTGCTTTCACGTTCCGCCCAAGAACCTCGCTTGCTGCTGGCGCAGGAAGCGTTTGCATGCTTGACGGACACTCGCGCGAGGGGAACTTGACTCGGCGTTTTCTCCCCAAGGTCGCGCGTTCAGAACGTGCGTTGCAGGGGACCGCGCTGAAGCTTGGCGGCCTACGGATTCGTCGCCGGCGAACCGGTGAACGCTGCAAGCAAATTGGCGCCCAGCGACAGGGGCGCCGGGGCGTGGCGTCGACGCGGTTCGACGCCCGGTTCCAGGGCCAGCCGGCGAAAGCCGAGGACGGTGCGATGGGCTGCTTGCAGCCGGGCGTTCAGGCTGGTCACCGCGGCGAACCGCCGCGAGCCGCGCGACTCGCCCGCTTCCCGGCGAGCCGGGGCGGCTTCGCTTCGCAGGATCGTCGCCAGTTCCTCCAGATCGATCGCCGAGGCGCCGTCGTGAGCGATCACTTCGCTCACCCCCAACGACCTCCGCACGCGCTCGAGCGCCGCGCCGAGACCTCGTTGGAACGGTTGCCGCAGCACGTGCACTTGCGGGTAGCGGACGGCCAATTCGCACGCCGTTTCGTAGGTTTCGTCGGTCGAGCCGTCGTCGACGATCACCAACTGGAATCCCCCCCCGGGCCCCATGGCCAGGCTCAACACCGCATCGACCGTCGCCCGCAGGGTCCGTTCGCCGTTGTGGATTGGGAGCACGATCGTCGCGCGGGAATTCATAGCGAGGTCTCCAAGCCGCGAGTCGACAACGAGGGAGGGGTCCGCGGCGACGAGGGACGGGGAGGGCGTCGCCCAGCCGGGTTCAGGAAGCCCGACCGTTAGATTCATCGGGCGGTCCGACGGGCAACTGGAATCGCGGGCTCCAGACGCCGACGGCGCCATCCGCACGCATCGCGCGGGTCGTGAGGTTCGCAGCGCGAGAGCCGGTCGTACGCTGCCGCGGGCTGTCGCGAGGACCGGTTTTGCCGTTGAGGCCCGGCACTGGTATGCTGAGTCCTCGCCTAGCGCCGTCTCCGCCCTTGTCGTGGCCGTCATGTCTCGCCTCCCCGACTTTTCTGACCCCGACGCCTTGCTGCCAGTCGTCGCCCAGGATGCCGCGACCGGGGCCGTGCTGATGGTCGCCTTCATGAACGAGGCCGCTTGGCAGGCGACTCTCGCCACGGGCGAGGCGACCTACTTTAGCCGCAGCCGGGGGCGGTTGTGGAAAAAGGGCGAGACCAGCGGCCATGTCCAACGGGTTCGCGAGGCGTTGGTCGATTGCGACGGCGACGCGATCCTGCTCAAGGTCGAGCAGTTCGGCGGGGCCGCCTGTCACGAAGGATACGCGAGCTGCTTCTTTCGCCGCCGCGCCGGCGAGCGATGGGAGACGGTCGGCGAGCGCCTGTTCGACCCCGCGGCCGTGTACGGGGCGAAGGACTCGGCCGCCCAGTAAACCGCAACTCCCGCTTTGCCGTCCGACAGCCTAGGTTTCCCTGATGAGGCCATGTCATCCGCGGTACTGAAGAAACTGCTTTCACCTTGCATCACGCCGCCATCGTTTACGCAAAGGACGTCCGACCTTGAGTCTTGAATCGCGCATCGTTGAGCTTGGTCTGGAGCTGCCGCAGCTCCCCGCTGCGCTGGGTCTCTATCGCCCCGTGCTGGTCGTGGGAAATCTGGCCTACCTGTCGGGTCACGGACCGCTGCGGGCCGACGGCACGTTCGTCAAGGGGAAGGCGGGCGTCGACTTCGACGTCGCCGCGGCCAAGGAGGGGGCGCGGCTCACCGCGCTCGCCAGTCTCGCCTCGTTGCGAACCGCGCTGGGATCGCTTGATCGCGTCCGGCGATTGGTGAAGACGATGGGGCTGGTCAATTCCGCCCCCGAGTTCGTCGACCACCCGGCTGTGATCAACGGGTTCAGCGAAGTGATGCGCGACGTCCTGGGCGAGGAGGCCGGCCTCGGCGCTCGCAGCGCGTTCGGCGCCGCAGCCCTGCCGGCGGGCTGGGTCGTCGAAATCGAGTCGGTGTTTGAAATCGAGGCGTAACGCCCGATGGCCGACCCCGCACTTCAGGACTTCGCCGACTCGCCGTGCGCGGCGTGGCTCGACGGTCCGGCGACCGCGACGGACCTGCGACTTCGCGTCGAGTTCCGCCACGTCGGCGACCGGTATGCCCATCGCGTGGTCGTCGTCGCCAGCGACGGACAGATTGCACCGGCGTTGGAGTCGCTCGAAGGCGCCGACGGCGATCCCTGGCCCGAGAGCCCGGCCCTGCAGGCGCTCAACCGGGATCAACTGGTGCGGGCCGCCGACGCGGGCCAAGCGACCGTGGCGGCCCTGGTGGGGATGAGCGGCGCCTGCCACTGGTCGCTGGGGATCGAGCCGAGGAGCGAACCTGCCGGTCCGGGGCTGCTGTTCGACGCCGCCTGCCGGATCAAGCGACTTCCCCCCGCGTTGGGAAGCCGTTACTGCCTCGCTCCCGGCGCCGAGAGCTGCGCAGGACTCGGCGGCGAGGTCGTCGTCACAGCGGCCGACGGCCGGTGGCGACTGCGACTCGCCCCGGTCGCGGACGAGCCGCTTGACTGCACGCTCGATGGCGCGCAACTCCGCATCCGGCGGCCCGTCGATCCCGCGACGGGGCTGCCGACGACGCTTCGCTGGCGGTACGCGGTGCAGTTGCTCGCGCCGGAGTGACGCCGGGGCGAAGCGGTCGCCGCCGCCGCGCAATCGTCGGGGACCGTCACTGCATCTGATCGATCGGCACGATCTTGTCGCCGATGCGCTTCGCGGGGGGCTCGGTCTGTACGCCGCGGATCGGCTTCAGCTCGCGGATCCAGATGTTCCGGAACCGCACCGGGTCGCCGTGGTCCTGCAGCTTGATCGGCTGCCGGCTGTCGTGCGGCGTGTAGATCGGGGGCCGAGCGTAGGGGGTGTCTCCCTTGAGCTGGAAGTGATTCTGGATCAGCACCCCGTTGTGCAACGCCGTGATCGCCGCCGGCGAGGCGAGCGACCCGTCGTCGTTGAACCGCGGCGCCGTCCAGATGACGTCGTATACGTTCCACTCGCCCGGGGGGCGCATCACATTGACCTGCGGGGGCTGCTGTTTGTAGATCGCTCCGGCTTGGCCGTCGAAGTAGGTCTTGTTCTGGTACGAGTCGAGCACTTGCAGCTCGTACGGGCCGAAGAAGACCCCGCTGTTGCTGCGCTGCTGGCTTTCGCGCGTGACGCCGGTCGGGGCCGACCACTCGATATGGAGTTGGCAATCGCCGAACGACTGTTTCGAGTAAATGTCTCCCTTGCCGGCGACCGCTGCATCGTCGACGACCTTCCAGTTGTCGGCGCCGTTCCAGGCAGAGAGGTCCTTGCCGTCGAACAGAATCACCGCGTCCGAGGGGGGCGCCCCGGGCTCGCTGCCGGGGGTCACCACCGGGGGCTCGGGCCATTTGACGCCGGGGAGGTACTCCATGGCCGCGGCCGGCAGGACGACGGCGCCGGACAGGACGACGGCCCCGAACAGAACGGCGGCCGGCACGCTGCGGCTGGGCCGGACGATTTCACGCTGCATCTTCATCGCACGAGTTGCCCCTGAGAAATTCTGACAAGAGAGGCCGCAGCGCCCCGTGATCGCCGGGGCTCGAGCGGGCCGTTACGGCGGTCGATTATGGGCCGGCGCACTGGGCAGGGCAACCAGTTTCTGCGGGCCAGGGTCATTGCCAGCCGGGGCCCGTTGGGCGAAAATTCGGGGCCCGGCGGGCAATTCGCCCCGCGGGTCTCAGCCGCTTGTTTCCCAACTCCGCCCCCCGCGTCGCGCCCATGTTCGCCGAGAATATCGAGCAGATCAAACAGGACTGGACCGACAAGTACGTCGTCGTCGATGCGACTCTGCCCGAGTTGGCCCGGTTTCGCGAGTTGGTCGGCCAAGTGAAGACCGTCAACATGAGCGGTCGGGCGCTGGTCGAGTTCATGGACTACCACCTGAACGTCGGCTGGTACGACATCGATCGGGCGTACTTGAAGCAGGTCCCCAAGCCCGAACCGAGGCCGGCCGAGGCCAAGGCGAAACCGGCGGCCAAGCCGGCGGCCGAGAAGAAGCCCGCGGCCGATGCGGGCGCGAAGAAGCTCTCGCCGTTGGAGTTGGCCCGGCAACAAGGCGCCGGCGGCGCCGCGAAGCCTGCGGGGGCCAAGACCTCGACGGCCGACATTTTGGCCGCCGCGCGCGGCGGCGCCGCGCCGGCCAGGAGCGACAAGCCCGCAGCCAAACCGGCCGAAGCAAAGCCGGCCCCGGCAGCGAGCGGCGCCCCGGCCAAGGTCGACCGGGCGAAGATGTCGGTCGCCGACATGTTGGCGATGGCGCGCGGAGACAAACCGGGCGGCGCCCCCCCGGCCAGCAAACCGGCCGAGCCGGTCGCCCCCCCGCAGGAGGAAGCCAAGGCCGCCGCCGAAACCGTCGCTGCGGCGCCCGCCCCTTCGACCGAGCCCGCCCAGCCGCAGCGCGTCGACAAGTCGGGAATGGACGTCGACCAGATGCTCGCTTACTGCCGGCAAACCGACGGACGATAGCGGGCAAGCTTGCGGTTTGACGTTTGGCTGGAGCGCTTGCAGGCGTTTCCGATCAGCGTTTTCCGATCCCGTCGCGATCCTCGTCCAGGCGGTCGCGTACCCGTGCGGCTTGCGTGCGGATCGCGCGAAGCTCTTCGGCGCTCTTTCGCCGGAGGTTGTTCATCTGAAATCCCATTCGCGGGTTCGCGGCGAGCTTGCTCTCATGCCGCGCCAGAAAGTCCCAGTACAGGGTGGTCAGCGGACACGCGTCGGGGCCGGTCGCGCTGGCCGGGTTGAATCGACACCTCTGGCAGTAGTCGCTCATCCGCTGGACGTACTTGCCGGTCGCGGCGTACGGCTTGCTCGCCATGATCCCGCCGTCGGCATACTGGCTCATTCCCAGCGTGTTGGGCAGCTCGACCCACTCGACCGCGTCGACGAACACAGCCAGATACCACTGGTGAACCTGCCGGGGATCGATCCCGGCCAGAAGCGCGTAGAGCCCTGTGACCATCAACCGCTGGATGTGGTGAGCGTAGCCGAGCCGCAACGTCTGACCGATCGCCTGCCGCAGGCAGTTCATTTCCGTTTGGCCGGTCCAGTAGAACCGCGGCAAGTCGCGGTCGGCCCCCAGTTCGTTGAGCTCCAGGTACTCGGGCATGAACCGCCAGTAGACTCCCCGCACATACTCGCGCCAGCCAAGGATCTGACGAACAAACCCTTCTGCAGCTGACAACGGGGCATCGCCTCGTCGATAAGCCGCCTCGGCCGCGGCGACCGCGGCGCGGGGATCAAGAAGCTTCAGGTTCAACGCCGCACTAAGCCGCGCGTGATAGAGCCACGGCTCGTCGGTCCACATCGCGTCTTGGCACTTGCCGAACATCGGCAGGCGATGCTCGATAAAATCGTCGAGCGCCGCGGTCGCTTGTTCGGGGGTCACAGGCCAATCAAACGCGGCGAGATCTCCAGGATGGTCGGCGAATCGCTCGCGGACCAACTGCAGCACGTCGGCCGTGACAACGTCGGGGGCGAACGACCGCGGCGGCTCAATTGCGCCCGGTCCGGTCCGGCCGAACGAACCGCGGTTCTGGTCGTCGTAGTTCCAGGCGCCGCCGACCGGCTCGCCCTCGTCAAGCAGCACTGCGTGCTTCCTGCGAAGCTCTCGGTAGAAGTACTCCTGTCGGAGTCGCTTCCGCGAGTCGGCGTGGGCGTTGAATTCGTCGAGCGTCGCCAAGAAGTGCTCGTCGGGGCGAATCTCGAGCGGGAGTCCGGCCTTCCGGGCGACCGCCTCGAGCGCCGCACGGACGCGGTGCTCGCCCGGCTCGACGACGACCAGCCGCTCAGGCCGCAGTCGCTCGATCGCGGCGGCCAGTTCCGCGGCGAGCGTGCCGCGGTTGTCGCGGTCATCGAGCTGTGCGTAATGAACCGTAAAGCCTTGCGCCCGCAGCCAGTCGCGGTAATGTCGCATCGCGGCCAGAAAGATCGCGATTCGCGCCTGGTGCGACCAAACGTGGGTCGCCTCGCCGGCGACCTCGGCCATCCACACCGCGTCGCACCGCGGGTCGAAGTCGCGCAGCACCGCCGACCGGCGGTCAAGCTGATCCCCCAGAACCAGGCAAAGGCGGCGAACGACGGGCGCACTCATGCGCCCAGAACCGCAAGGGAAGGTCGACGACCACGGGGATGATTGACGTTTGACGTGCGATTTTTGGCGCTTGATTGCCGTCCTGTCGCGGCCGGGGCCAAAAAGTCAACTTTCAAGCGTCAAACGTCCCCCGCCTCCGCGACGACGTCGCTGGCGAAATCTTCGGCGTCGGCCGGCAGACTCGCATCAGTCGGCGCGGCCCCGGCGTTCACGCCGCAACCTGGATTGCGCCACAGGCAGGGCAGCATCGCGAGCGTGGCCTTCCAGTACCGCTCGTACGCCGGATAGGTCGTCTCCGGGTTCGCGCCGCGATACTCGTCCAGCTTCGATTCGAGCTGGGTATGCACAAGCCGCGGATGCCGATGGTGCGGCCCGTGGATGAAGATGTCGAAGTTCAGAAACGAGCTGAGTCGCAGCAGCCACTTGCGCGGCAGCACGGTGCGCGTCCCCAACAGCGGGTCGAAGCTGGCCATCCCCAGGTGCTCGGTGAACTTGCGGCCGGTCTGCATGAGCGCGGCCAGATACATCGGCAACAGCACGCACCGTGCATGCCGCGGCCACCAACCCAGGCAGGCGACGACGCCCCAGATGACGCTCCACAAGGCGACGATGCCGACGTACTCCCAGCGGATCGTCTGCCGGATTGCAGGGGATTTGATCGGCGACTTCGCCGAGAAGTAGATCCGGCCGTAGATGATCGGCCCGGCGATTACCCCGGCGAGCAAGTCGAACCAGACGAACGCCCGACGAAACGCCAGCGACGCGTCAGGGTCCGTGTAGGGCCACAATTCCCAATCGCGGGGCGAATTGAGATAAGCATGATGCCGGATGTGGGCCTCGCGATAAGTCGTGTAGGGGGTGAACATGAAAGCGCCCAACAGCCGCCCCCACAACACCGACCAGAACCGCGACTTCCACAGCGTTTGATGCGCCGCTTCGTGCAGGGCGCTCGTCCAGCAGAACATCATGGTCGCGGTGAACAGCGCCATGATTGCCGCCAGCCACGGCCGGTCGGCCACGTACGTCGTGTCGGCGATCAGCATCCCTGCGGCCGCGAGCGGCACCGACGCAAGCCGCGGCAAGGTTTGCTTCTCGTCGAGGTGCTCGAGTTCAGCGGCGGTGAAGTTGGTCGTCGCGCCCACGCCTAGGTTCCGTTGTTAATTGCGCCTGTCTCGGAGGCGACTCCTCCGCCGGCGCCGCGATCCTCGCTCCGTCTCAATAAAGCGGGCCGGAGTCGCGGCAATCCAGAGCTTGCTGAAACGGTGTGTTCCGGAACGGACCGGGACGCACGAGCGGCCGCTCGCCGACGTCTCGGGCGAGCCGATCGTGCGCGGATGCTTGAGTCTCCGGGCGATGCCGGGGCGTCCGTGCGGGAAGAACCGTCCGGCATCCGCATGCCAGACGGAGGTGCGGCAGGGCTCGGCAGTCGTCAAACTCGCGACAATCGCCGCAAGGCGACCCAACTGCCCAGTTCCCCAACTTTACCCCGCGTTCTGGCGTCGGTCAATTTGCGGGGGAGCCGGGGGCCGGCTACGCTCGATACAAAGGCGGCCAAAGCCCGCCCGACACGCAGGAACCCGCACATCCCCATGCCCCCCGCCTCCCACGAGACCGCCGGCGTGCATTGGGAGACGACGCTCGCCGAGGCGGAGACCCTCGACGCCCAGCCCGAGCTGGTCGCCAACTTCAACCACTTCCAACGCTACTCGACCTCGGCGACCGAGCTTTCCTGGGCCGTGCTGCGGCGGAGCGGACAACTGGTCGCCGCGGCGCCGGTCGTTCGCTTGCGGCGGCGCTCCGTCACCGACCTGCTGCAAACGGCGTGGCGGAGACGATTGGGGTGGCTTGCCCCGGTGCTGCGCAAAACGACGCTGCTGGTCGACACGGCGTTCTTGGCCTTCGACCCGGCGAGCCCTTTTCTCGTCGCTCCCGAGGAAGATCGCCGCACGGCGAAGCAGACCATCGCCGACTTTCTCTGCCGGCAGAAGAAGGTCGACACGGTCTGGATCGCCGAACCTCCCGCCGAGGCGACGTGGGCCGCCGGGGGCAAGTTCGACCAATTCCATACGCTGCCGATGGTCGCGATCGATCTGGCCGGGAGCGATTCGTTCGACGCCTATTTGGCGACGCTTTCCAAGAAACGCCGTCGCAACTATCGTCACGAGAGCGAGGCGTTCGCCGCGGTCGGCGCGACGATCGAGGTCGTCGAGGGGCCGCTCGCCGCTCGGCCCGAGCTGCTCGCCGCGCTCGTCGACTGCCTCCGCGCGAGCGAAGCCCGCAGCGATCTGAGCGTCCCCTTCAACGACGTGCTCATCAGCCCGCAGGCCTTCGCCGCCCAGCCGCAGACGGCGCTGGTGGCGCGCGTCGGAGACCGGGCGGTCGGATTCATGAGCTTTCTGCAGGCGGGCGACCGGTGGATGCAGGTCCACGGGGGGCTCGACTACGGCCTGTCGCTCGAAGCGTACGCGTACCACAACCTCATCTACGCCGCGGTGCGCGAGGCGATTGCCCGCGGCTGTCGAGCCGTCACGATGGGGCCCTTGAACAACGAGACCAAACGCCGCGCGGGGACCGATCTGTCGCCGATCGTGGCCAGCGTCTGGAATCGATTTCCGGTCGACCGGATCGTCGCCCGGGGGTGGCTGTTTCCTCGGCTGGCGATCTATCAGGGTCCGCTCAGCGACGGCTCGACCGCGGCCGCTCCGCGCGGCGTCTGAACGA
This sequence comes from Pirellulales bacterium, assembly GCA_019636345.1. Taxonomy (NCBI): domain Bacteria; kingdom Pseudomonadati; phylum Planctomycetota; class Planctomycetia; order Pirellulales; species Pirellulales bacterium. The sequence continues at coordinate 165,997 of JAHBXQ010000008.1, forward strand.
TGGGTTCACGCTCGCGGTGCGGGGCCCCCGGCAGCGGCTCGTCGGGCCGTTTGCCCAGCGAGCCGATCGTCCGCGCCAGCGCCCGATCCCACAGCAGGGTCGGCAACAGGGCTTGGGCGATCGCCAGCCCGAGGGCGTCCCACCCCACGCGGTATTGAGCGCGCGGCCAGCGTGCGGAGAGGGCCTTGAGCACGACCCGGGCGACCGCGTCGGGCGCGGTGCGCGACTTGGCGCCCCGTTCGTTGAACTTGGCGGTGCGCGTCAGCGGCAAGGCGTACCCCGGCGCCAGTTCCGCGGGGACGCGCCGCGCCGCGGCGGCGATGCTCGCCCGGGCTTTGGCGAAGATCGGCGTGCGAACTTGCCCGGGGCGAATCACCGAGACCGGGATCCCCCACGGCCGCAGTTCGACCCGCAGCGCCGCCGACATCGCCTCGAGCGCGAATTTTGTCGCCGAGTACCCGCCGACCATCGGCAGACTGGTCGTGCCGTTCATGCTCGTGATGTTGACGATCCGCCCCCCGCCGCGACGCAACAAGGGCAACATCGCTTGGATCACGCGCAGGGGTCCCAGCGCGTTGACGTCGAACAACTGCGCCAGCTCCTCGACGTCGGTCAGTTCCAGCGGCGCCGGCATGCCCAGGCCTGCGTTGTTGACCACGCCGTACAAACCGTGGGGAACCTCGCGCTCGATCCGCTCGGCGGCCGCTTTGACCTGTTCGGCACAGGTCACGTCCAGCACCAGCGGCGTCAGCGCATCGCCCAGCGCCGCCTGCAACTCGGCCGCAGCGGCTTCCGAGCGGACCCCGGCGAAGACATGGCGCCCGGACTCGATGAGCGACTTGACGGTCGCGCGGCCGATTCCGGACGAGGCGCCGGTCACGAGGACGGCGCGAGTTGGCAAGGGCATCAGAACGATCGCTGGGAAGGAGGATGCGGCGTGCGGGGGAGCAGGACTCTCCGAGTCGCGCGGGCCGCTCGAACGGCGCCGCGATCAGCCGCCATCATAGCGGTTCGCACGGATCGCTGCACGAACCTTGCGGAAACTACGTCAGGCGCCAGCCAGGGGGCGTTCGACGACTCGGTCGCGTCAAGCCAGCACAACTCGCCTCGGAACGTCCGGAGCCGATGCGCCGGCAGAGTCAGTCGCCTCGCGGACGCCCCGCAGGGTTCGGCAATTGCTGCTCGTACTCCTGCAGGAACGCTTGCGGGGTGCGGCCGGTTTGGCGTTTGAAGATACGGTAGAAGTGGCTCGCGTCGCGGAATCCCGCTTCGAGCGCCGAACCGAGCACGTTGTGCGTCTCGCGCATCCGCCGCGAGGCGAACTCGATCCGCCGCCGCGTCACGTACTGGTTGACCGTCATCCCCATGTGCCGGCGGAAGTGCTCGGTGTACGAGCGATAGCTCATGTCGGCCAGCTCGGCGAGTTCGCCGATCCGCACCGGTTCGAGGAGCCGATCCTCGAGCGCCGCGAGGCTGGCCGCGAACCCGCGCTGGTCCTCCCCCGCGCCGCGGCGCCGTTCGACCGCTCGCCGCAGCAGCACGAGCAGGTGAATCGCGTGCGCGTGCACCAGCGCAGCCCGCGCAGGGCGCTCGCTTCCCAGCTCCAACAACAGCGCGCGAAACACGCGGCGGTATTCACCCGAATCGTAAGCTGTAGCGAACCGCAGCGGCACGCTCGTCGGCCAGGACGCAATCAGTTCGCTCCACGCCAGGGCGACGCTCGTCGGCGTCGCGACGACCGCCGGGGCGAGCCCCGTGATCGCAAGCGTCAGCGGCGACTCGGGATCGTCGACGAACCGATGCACCGTCCCGGCGGGGATCCGCACGACGTCGTCAATCGCCAATCGCGTCGTCCGCCCGGCCGACTCGACGGCGCCGCGCCCCGCGTCGACCAGCACCAGCTCGTCGAACTCGTGCGACTCGGCCGGCATCTCGAACCCCGGCGCATGCCGACTGGCGAACGCCGCGACGCCGAAGTCGGGCATCACCAGCGGGGCAGGCGTCGTTCGCAAAGCGGGGTCCATCACGCCCGCAGAGCCTATCGCGCCGCAAGTCAAAGGACAAGCAACGCGGCGCTGGAGGCTAGCGACCGACTCGCAGTCGTCGGCGACCCGCGATCGCTGCGGCACGGGCGGCGTCTGCATCGGCGGCCAGGGCGGTCAGGTGGCCCATTTTGCGGCCCGGGCGGGCGCTCGTTTTGCCGTACAGGTGGAGTCGCAGTTGCGGGTCGGCCAGCACTTCGGGCCAGTCGGGCTCGCCCGGCGACCACAAGTCGCCCAACAGGTTGGCCATCGAGGCGCCTCCCACGAGCGGCTCGAACGATCCGAGCGGCAAATTGCACACTGCTCGCACTTGCTGCTCGAACTGCGACGTGCGACAGGCGTCGATCGTCAGATGCCCTGAGTTGTGCGGCCGGGGGGCGATTTCGTTGACCAGCAGCCGACCGTCGCGCGTCAGAAAGAACTCGACGCACAACAGCCCGACCGCGTCGAGCTGATGCGCGATCGTCGTGGCGATTTCGGTCGCCGCAGGGGCGAACGGCGCCAGCGACGGATCAGGGAAGGTCGATACGTCGAGAATGTGGTCGGCATGATCGTTGGCCACGGGCCCGAAGGAAGCCATCTCCCCCGCCGGACTGCGGGCCACGAGCATCGACAATTCGCACTGGAAGTCGACGAACCCCTCGAGGATGCACGGCTGCCCCCCTAACACGGCGTGGGCTGCGGCGGCATCCTCGGGCGATCGCACCAGCGATTGTCCTTTGCCGTCGTAGCCCCACGCGGCCGTCTTGAGCACGGCAGGGAGCCCGACGGCGGGAATCGCCGCCGCGAGGTCCGCCGTCGTCGTCGCCTCGGCGAACGGCGAGCAGGGGACGCCGATGCGCTCCAGGAATCGTTTCTCGCGCAGTCGGTCCTGTACCGTGTGGAGCACGAACCCCGAGGGGCGCACCGGGGCGTGACGGCCGGCGGTCTCGGTCGCGATCGGGGCGATGTTCTCGAACTCGAGGGTGACCACCGCGACGCTCGCCGCGAATTCGCTGACCGCGGCGACGTCCTCGAACGCCCCCACGCTTTGCCGCCAGCAGACGTCGGCCGCCGGGGCGTCGTGCTCAGGGGCGTACACGCGGACGCGGTAACCGAGCCGCGTGGCGGCCATGGCGAACATTCGCCCCAACTGCCCGCTGCCGAGCACGCCGAGCGTGGCGCCCGGAAGGATGCGGCTGGAAGAGTCGTCGGCCACGGCACACTCGATCGGAGCAAGGAAATGGAGAACGGCTGCAACGCGTCAGCCCGCCCCCCGAGCCGCGAGGCGTCAGCCCGCGGAGCCAAGGCGCCCTATTCAACCACGACGATGCCCTGTTGCCCAGCGGTCTGTTCGCCTGTGTCGGAACGTCGCCGAACCACGCGGATTCGGCCGTTACGGGACGGGATATCGCGAAGGGATCATCGGGCCTTCGTCGCTCACGAGACCGGCTGTGCGGGGGTCGGACAACAGATCGGTCACGGCAACCGCTTTCCCGTCGACAAGCGCCGCGTTGCGGATCAGTCGCACGCCGTGGCTATAGTCGACGTACCAGTCGACATGGACGATCGTGAGGGGTTGAATCGGCTCGCCGTCGAGTTTCCGCCAGCCGTAGATCGCCACGCGATCGGGGCGCTCGAAGATGCGGGGCGAGAGGACCACGTCCTTTTTCGCCCCCGTGACGAGAGCCTCCAGGGAGTTCGTGCCGCGCTGGATTTCGATCCTGCGATTCGACTCGACGAACGCGGCGACGCTCTCACGATCCTCGGTGAGGGGCTGCGGGGCAAGTCGCACCGTCGCTGCGGCGTCGATCGCGTCGACCAACTTGCGGGTGGGAAGCGTGCAGCCGAGCCGGTCCGCCAACCGCTGGGCCGTTTGCGGCGTCATCGGGATCCGCAGAAAGTCGGCGTCGCTTCCCACGGCCAGCACGTCGGGTGCGACTTCGACGACGACCTCGATTGACCGACCGTCGGCGTCGGTCGCCGGGATTGCGACGCGCTGAAGCTTGCGCAGAAACTCGGGAACGTTCCCTGCGGCGATCTCGGCGAAGATCGCCGCCTCGCGCCGCTCGCGCGGCAGGTCGGCAACTCGGCGGGCGAACTCCGTGCCGCCGATCGCACCCGCGGGGCGCGGGGGGAACGCCAGGGGGGGCAGCTCTGCGAGCGGCGGGAGCGCCGCCGCGGCCGAACGGTCCGCCGGATCGGCCGGGGTCGGCGCCGGCTGAATCCACGACGCGTACGCCCGCGGACCGCCGAACGATCCCCAGCGCTCTGCGAGCGGCGTGCGAGTCGTCAACGCATGGAGCAGGCCGTTCATCTCCCCCACCAGCGCGGTGTGAAGAATCTTGTTCTCGGGGTTCTTGTGGACCCACGCCCGAATCTGACCGCCGAGTCCCTCGTAGGCGACGAACGGTTCGCCGTCGGTGCGAACGAGCGGAACCCCCGCGGCGGCGAAGGCGTCGGCCATGCGCCGCGTGGCGCGGTACGTGCCGCCGGTCTCGCCGACGACCTTCTTCCCCTGGAACGTGACCTCGCGATCGTCGTAGGCGAGGACGACCAACCGCCGCGCGGGATCGCCGCGGAGCCAGTCGAGCAGCTTCGCAGCGTGCTTGGCGGCGTCGAACGAGTAGTTGGCGTCGAGAAACGCGATCGTGTCGATCCACGCGGGGATCGCGGCGTGCCCCTCGATGACGCCGTGCAAAAAGCTTCCCCCGCCGCTGTGGGCGGCCAGCGCGACCGGCGCGTCGTCGGTCAGCTCTTGCCGCCAGCGGTCCAGCAGGGCGACGATCGTGTCGTCGGCGTCGGCGCGGGAAGCCCGCCACGCGGGCCAACTGAGGCCCTGGGCCTCGACGACCGCGAGCACGTATCGCTCCTGCGGCGAGATCGTTCGCAGCAACCGCGTTTGAGCGGCGACGTGTTGGATGTCGAAATGCCAATCGAGCCTCTCGGCCGCCCGGCACCCGAGCGTCTGTTCGAGCGTGTTGCCGTTGGGGAGCGCAAACAGCACGAGCCGCGTCGACTTGAGCGTGCTGACGCCGTCGAGCGGATAGTTGACGTGGATCCGCACGCCTGCGGGTTCCGTGCGGGTTCCCCACGATTCCTGAAACCAGGGCGAGCGGATCAACCAGGCCGCCGGCTCGGCAGCGCAAGCTCCGGCGATCGTCGCCGCGATGATCAAGCAACTCGCGCTGCGAACGAGCGACGCGCCCAGCGCCCGCGGTTCAGGTGGTGCCGGGTCGCCTTGTCTCATCGCGCACCGCTCCGCAAGAAGGCGACCAGATCGGCGATCTCTTCGCCGGCGAGCGTGTCGAGCAACCCCGCGGGCATCGGCGAGACGTCCGAGGGGCGCTGATCCTCCAAGTCCTCGCGGCTGAATTTCACGTACTTGGTCGGATCGAGGAAGTCGGTTGATACGAAGATCTCCTCGCCGTGCATGTTGCTCACCCGGCCGGTGAAGACCCGGCCGTTCACCGTGAACCGGGTCTGTTGATACTGGTCGGAGATCGTCGTATCGGGTTCGACGATCGCCCGCAGCAGATCGCTCAATGCGAATCGCCCCCCGGCGCCGGTCAGGTCGGGGCCGACCATCGCCCCGCGACCGGCGAACACATGGCAATTCGCGCACAGGGCCGCTGTGAACAAACGACGGCCGTTGTCCAAATCGCGGTCCTCTCCCGCGGCCTCGACGGCGGCGATCGCCTCGTCGAGCGTCCACTTCTGCACGAAGGGCCGGGCCGGAATCGCCTCGAGCGGGGTCGTCGGTTGCTCGAACGACTTGGCAAGCTCCGCGGCGAGCGCGGTTCGCTCCGCGGCGGTCAGCGATTGAAGCGCCCGATTGCGGATCTCGACGAGCGACTTGAAGGCGCCCGCGTTCGTCTCAGCCGCGGCCCGGCGACACCAAGCGAAGAACTGCCGCCGCTCATCGATCGTCCAGTCGGCGGAAATCGCGCTTGCCGCGCGGGCGGCGTCGAACCCCTCGCTGAGGGTCGGGGCCTCGGTCAATCGGGCGAGAAGCCGCTCTTTGATCCGCGGCGCCGCCAGCCGCACCAACAACGGCGCCAACTGGGCGTCAAACTCCGCGTTGCCCGACGGGTGCAACGGGTCGAGCCGCGCCAGCAGTTTCTGCCGATTCTCGGGCGAGAGCCCCAACCGCAGCACGCCCAATGACGCGGCGCGGACGTAGTCGAACTGGTCGCTCTCGGGGAGGGCCGCGCAGTCGATGCGTCGCAGCGACTCGGTCCACACGTCCCCCAAGGCGGCGCTCCCCATACGGGCCATCGCGACCAGTGCTGCAATCCGGCGGCGCGGGTCAGGTTCGTTGAGCGCCGCTTCGCCCCAGCGTTGAATCGGCTGTTGCTCCAAGACGATCCGCGCCGCCGAGCGGAGCGCGGGGTCGTTGCTCGCCAGATACGGCCACGCCTTGTCCACAGCCCCCTCGGGGGCGCCGACGTGGAACGCTTCGAGTTCCCGCCGTTTGCGACGGGCCTCGCCGGCAGCGGCGGCCTGTTGCGAGTCGACGTCCGCGGTCAACTCTTCCGCCGCCGCGTCGCCGCCGACCCAGGCGATGCGATACAGCCCCGATTCGATCTTGCGCCCCCCGACAACAAAGTACAGGGCGCCATCGACGGGGTTCGCGACAAGATCGGTCACCGGCAACGGCAGGCCCGCGGCGAATTGTTCGTACTTGCCGCGATAGCTGGCGCCCTCGGGTCGCAGATGGACGGCGTAGATCTTGCCGTAGCTCCACTCGCCGGCGAACATCGCGCGGCGATACTTGGGGGGGAACTTCGTGTGCGTGCCGAATTCGAGCCCCGTGGGAGACCCCGGTCCGACGTCGACCGCGGGGGGGAGCGAGTCGATGGCGCCGGCGGGCCAGACGCCGTCGGTCGCACGCCAGCCGAAGTCGACCCCGCTGGTCACGTGGCAAACGCGGGTGGGCCGATACCAAGGGAGCCCCACGTCTCCTTCGTTGTCGGAGTCGAAGGTGAACAGTTCGCCGTCCGGATCGAACGCAATGTCGTACACGTTGCGCAAGCCCGCGGCGTAGAGCTCCATGAGCTCGCCGTTGAGATCCGTCCGCGCGATCCAGCCCCCCGGCGCCTCGAATTGCCCGGGGACGAATTCCGCGGCGAACAGCGGCGGCAACAGGCGGTCGTCCTGCCACGCCTTGGGAACGCGGGTGCGGTCGTACATTGGCAACCGGGTCGCGTTGCCGCAGCAGACGTACAGCGACCGCTTGTTCGGGCCGACGACGACCGCGTGCGGCCCATGCTCGCCGACGTTGCTCCACACGCGAAGCTGTTCGACATGGTCGTAGCGGTCGTCGCCGGTGGAATCGCTCAACCGGTAGAGCCCCGAGGTGAGCGACCCGCGAACCCCGTTGAGCATGACGTAGAGCTTGCCGTCGAGACAGGCGAGCCCCTGAGCCATGCCGATGCCCAGATCGATTTTGTCGACCTTCGTCCGTGCGGCCGGGGTTCCCGGAGGAGGAGGGGTGATGCGATACAACGCCCCTTCCTGGTCCGAGGCGATCAACCGTCCGAGCTCGTCGACGGTCAGCGACACCCACGAACCCTCGACCTCCAGCGGCGGAGCGTAAATCAACTCCGCGCGAAATCCGGGGAGAACGCGGATGTCGGCGGTCGGCTTGGCGACGGCGTCGGCGGCAACGCCCGTTGCGATCGCGACGAGGGCGCAAAACGCCAAGCCGCAATTGCGGTTTAACACGGCGAAAGAGGTCGGCTGCATCCCTTGATGATACTCGCTCCAGGCCGCTCGCACAGCGACGACGCGCCCCCCTCGCTGGCTGCATGCTTGCCGCCGGTACGGCGTCGGGGAATCGCTTGGCACGCCGTGGGGCAAGGGCGGCGCCGGCGAGGTTGAATCGTAGCGATTGAAACGGCCAGCGGAGCGGTTGCCTCGAATCTGCAGCCGAGTGACGCCTGCCGTGAACGCGAGTAAGATGGAACGATTCCCCGCGCCGCCGGGAAGTCGCCTCGCCATCGACCGCTTGCAGTGCTCTCCATGCCATTGGCCTCGCCGCTTGTGGGTCGTTCGCTCGTGTTGTTGGCCGCGGCGATTGCGCTGTTGGCCGCCTGGGCCGCGGCCGACTGGTATTCGGCCGAGCCGTTTTCGTCGCTTCGCACGGCGACGTACGTCGGACGGCAGTCGTGCATCGCCTGCCATCAGGCGGAAGCCGCCCTGTGGCACGGCTCGAATCACGATCGGGCGATGGAACTGGCGACCGACGAATCCGTGCTGGGGGACTTCAACGACGCCCGGTTCGAGCGGCTGGGAGTCGAGACGCGGTTCTTCCGCGACGGGGACCGATTCATGGTCCAGACCGAGGGCCCCGACGGACAGTTCCGCGACTACGAGGTGAAGTACACCTTCGGCGTCAACCCGCTGCAGCAGTACATGGTCGAGTTCCCCGACGGGCGGATCCAGGTCCTCCGCGAATCGTGGGACGTCCGCAAGAACGAGTGGTTTTTCGTCACGCCCGAGGACGTGCCCGACTCGCGCATCGAATCCGGCGACCCGCTCCACTGGACGGGCCTCGCCCAGAACTGGAACACGATGTGCGCCGAGTGCCACACGACCGATTATCGCAAGAACTACGACCCCGTCGCGGACACGTACCAGTCGACCTACAACGAGATCGACGTCAGTTGCGAGATGTGCCACGGCCCGGGAAGCGTGCACGTGAAGCTGGCTGAGGGCCGTTCGTTGTTCTGGGACCGCAACGTCGGCTACGGCATGGCGAACACGCTCAAAGGGGCGACGAACGTGAAGCAAGTCGACACGTGCGCTCCCTGCCACTCGCGCCGCGCGCAAGTGCACGGCGACTATCATGCCGGGGCGAACTACCTCGATCATTTCGAGCCGGCGCTGCTGGAGGAGGGGCTCTACCACGCCGACGGACAGATTCAGGACGAAGTGTACGTCTACGGCTCGTTCCTGCAGAGCAAGATGTACCGCCAGGGAGTCCGCTGCAGCGATTGTCACGATCCCCATTCGCTCAAGCTGAAGTACGAAGGGAACCGACTGTGCGCCCAGTGTCACCAGCCGGGCAAGTACGACACCCCCAACCACCATCGCCACGTCGCCGCGGCTGCCGACGCGGCGGAGACGCAGTGCGTGAGCTGTCACATGCCCACCCGCACCTACATGGTCGTCGACGATCGGCACGATCACAGCATGCGGGTCCCGCGACCGGATCTGACGGCGGCGCTCGGCACGCCCAACGCCTGCAACAACTGCCACACGAAGCCTGAGGAAGACGCCGAGTGGGCGGCCGAGGCGGTCCGCGCGTGGTACGGCGAGAAGCGACCCGACGATCCTCGCTGGGCCGCGGCGATCGCCGCGGGTCGGGCCGGCGAACCGGGCGCCGACGAGGCCCTGCGCGAGTGGATCGGCCGGCGCGACGCCCCGGCGATCGTCCGCGCCACGGCGATCGAGTTGGCTGCCCGCTACCCGGGGCCGGACGCCCTGGCGGCGGTCGAGCGCTCGCTGCGCGACGACAGCCCGCTGGTCCGCAGCGCCGCGGTGCGGGCCCTGCCGCTGCCGCCCCCCCCGTCGCAGGACGGTCCGCGCGACGACGAAGCCGAGGCGGCGCTCAACCCGTGGGGACAGACACGCTCGCGATTCATCGAGAAGACGGCGCCCATGCTGCGCGACGGGACCCGCTCGGTCCGGCTGGCCACGGCGCATCGGATGGTCGAGGCCGCCGGGGAGCTCGCTCAGAGCGAATTTCGCGCGGCCTTGGACGAGGCGGTCGAGGAGTTCCGCGCGGCGCAGCAGCTTCATCTCGAACGAGCGTCCGCCCATCTGAATCTGGCCAGCTTGGCGCTTCGACTGGGCGAGTTGCCGCAGGCGATCGCCGAACTGCGAGCTGCGATCGCTCGCGAGCCGTATCTGACTGGTCCCCGCGGCGAACTGGCCCGGCTGGTCGAAGCCGAGGGGGGAGACGCTGACGAGGTGCGAGCGCTGCGGGAAGAGGAGGTCGAACTGTTAACCCGCGACACGGGCCTGTTGCCCGGCAATCCGACGCCCTACTATCGCAAGGCGATGTTGCTGTATCTGTTGGGGGATCTCGACGAAGCGCGCAGGTCGCTCGTCGAAGCATGCCGCCTGGGGCCCAACGACTATCAAAGCTGGCTCGCTTTGGCGCTGATCTGCGAGCGGCAACAGAAGTGGCCCCAAGCCGTCGCAGCGCTCGAGCGGATGACGCAACTCGCCCCCGACGACCCGACCCCGCAAGCGATCCTCGCCCGCATCAACGCCGCCGTCCGTCAGGAGCAGGATGAGGCGGCGGCTGAGGAATGAACGGGGCGACTGGTGGCCGGTGACTCGTGATCAGACGATTTCGACTTGGTCGGACCTTGCCGCTTATTCCCTCTCCCCTCGCGTTTCCCCTCGTGCATATCACAAGCCGCCACAATCCGCGCGTCAAAGACGCCGCCAAACTGCGCACCGGGCGCAAGCGTGAGGTCGCGGCTCGGTTTCTGATCGACGGGCCGCGAGAAATCGCCCGGGCGATCGCCGCAGGGGTCGAGATCGCCGAGGCGTTTGTCTGCGAACCGCTCGTCGCGGCACTGGGCGATCCCCAGGCCGCACCTGAGATCGCCGCCCTCCGCTCCGCGGCCCGCGAGTTCGCCACCGTGACCCCCGAAGTGTTCGAGAAACTCTGCTTCGGCCAGCGCGGCAGCGGAGCGGTCGCGGTCGCCGTGCCGCCGCGACGGTCGCTCGCCGAGTTGCAGCTCCCCCCCGCGCCGCTCGTGGCCGTGCTCGAAGGGATCGAGAAGCCGGGCAACGTCGGCGCCGTCTTGCGGAGCGCCGACGGGGCCGGGGTCGACGCGGTCGTCGTCGTCGATCCGCGGACCGATCTTTACAACCCGCAGACGATCCGAGCAAGCCTCGGCACGGTGTTCGGTCGGCACGTTTGCACGGCGACGACCGCTGAGGCGCTCCCCTGGCTGTGCGGCCTCGGCGTGCCGCTCGTGGCGACCCGTCCCGACGCGACGGAACTTTACACGGCGGTCGACTATCGCGGCGGCGCCGCCATCCTGTTGGGGAGCGAGGCCGCGGGACTCTCCGACGTTTGGCGGCAGGTCGACGTCCTTTCCGTGCGCCTCCCCATGCACGGCTTGGCCGACAGCCTGAACGTCTCGGTCGCCGCCGCGATCATGTTCTACGAAGCCGTCCGGCAACGGGGACCTGCGTAAGCGGCCAAGTTCTTCGGGACGGCCCGATGGTCACGGTCTCGACAGAGCGTTGTACTCCCGTCATGAGACGACGTCTCGATTGACCCCCTGTGCCGCAGCCTCGGAGCTCTCCCGGGGAGCGCAGGCGGTTCGTATGATGAAGGCATGGGCCCTCTGGTCTCGATCCTCACGCCGGCGCGGCGGCAGGCGGCGATCGCCGCGCTGGCCCTGGCGATGATCGCCGTGCACCTGGCGATGCGGTTGGCAGGCGGGGAAGAAGTCGCCGCGCGGGCCGACTGGCCGTTGTGGATCGCGCTCGCCCTAGGCGGAACGCCGCTGGTCGTCGAGCTTTCGGCCAAGCTCGTCCGCCGGCAGTTCGGCTCCGATCTGCTCGCGGGAATCTCGATCGTCGCCTCGGCCCTGTTGGGCGAATACCTCGCGGGGACGCTCGTGGTGCTGATGCTCTCCGGGGGCGAGGCGCTCGAATCGTACGCCGTGCGGAGCGCCTCGTCGGTGCTGGCCGCGCTCGCCAAACGGATGCCCGCCTTGGCGCATCGCAAGGAAGGGTCGCGATTGGTCGACGTGCAACTGGCCGCCGTGCAGGTCGGCGATCTGGTCATGGTGTTTCCGCACGAAGTGTGCCCGGTCGACGGCACGGTCGTCGAAGGACACGGCGTGATGGACGAATCGTACCTCACGGGCGAGCCGTACCAGATGGCCAAGACCGCCGGCGCGGCGGTGCTGTCGGGGGCGATCAACGGCGAATCGGCCTTGACGATCCGCGCCGACAAGCTGGCGATCGACTCGCGGTACGCCAAGATCATGCGCGTCATGGAAACCTCGCAGCAACAGCGCCCGCAGTTGCGGCGGCTGGGGGACCAGTTGGGGGCGTTCTACACGCCGCTGGCCTTGGCGGTGGCCGGGGGGGCGTGGCTGGCGTCGGGCGACCCCGTGCGGTTTCTCGCCGTGCTGGTCGTGGCGACTCCCTGCCCGTTGTTGATCGCCATTCCCGTGGCGATCATCGGCTCGATCTCGCTCGCGGCACGGCGGGCGATCATCGTCCGCGACCCCGCGGCTCTCGAACGGGCCGACCGCTGCCGAACCGTCATCCTCGACAAGACGGGGACGCTCACCTACGGCGCGCCGCAGTTGGTGGGCGAGTCGCTTGCCGACGGGTTCGACGCCGACGAAGTGCTGGCGCTCGCGGCGAGCGTCGAACGCTACTCGAAACATCCCCTCGCCTCGGCGATTCGGCGGGCGAGCGAGGCCCGCCGCGTGCCGACCCGCGAGGTTGGCTCCGTCCACGAAGCCCCTGGCGCCGGGCTAGTCGGCGAGGTCGGCTCGCAACGCGTGCGGATCACCAATCGTGCGCAGCTGGCGGAGAAAAATCCCGTGGCGGCGACAATGCTTCCCCCAGCTGTCGGCGGCATGGAATGCGTGGTGCTGGTCGACGACCGCTTGGCCGCGACCTATCAATTCCGCGACGCCCCACGCCGCGACGGGGCGCCGTTCATCGAACATCTCGCCCCCCGTCACGCGATCGAGCGAATCATGCTGCTGTCGGGCGATCGCGAGTCGGAGGTCCGCTATCTCGCCGACGCGGTCGGAATCAGCGAGATCTACGCCGGCCAAAGCCCCGAGGAGAAGCTCGAGCGGGTTCGGGCCGAGACCGCCGTCGCCCCCACGCTGTTCGTGGGAGACGGCATCAACGACGCCCCCGCGCTGCTCGCGGCGACGGTGGGGATCGCCTTCGGCCAGAACAGCGACGTGACGACCGAGGCCGCGGGCGTGGTCGTCATGGACAGTTCGCTGGGGAAGCTGGACGAGTTCATGCACATCAGCCGACGGATGCGGCGGATCGCGCTGCAAAGCGCCGTCGGAGGAATGGCCGCGAGCGTCGTGGGGATGGGCTTGGCCGCCGCGGGGTGGCTGCCGCCCGTCGCGGGCGCCGTGGCCCAGGAAGCGATCGACGTCGTCGCAGTGCTCAATGCGTTGCGCGCCGCGTGGCCGCCGAAATCGCTCCGCGATTTCTGAGGGCGTCGGCGTGCGCTCGTGCTACTCCGCGGCGCTCAGAGCAAGCCCGTCCTTGAGCAGTTCGATCTGCAGCGACCGGCTCGCGGCGAACACGTCGGAAAAAAACGACACTTCGTCGTTCGTCTTGGCAGATTCCTCGTCCAGATACGTTCGCAGGTCGTCCTGCAGGTGCGGGTCCTCGGCCAGCGCGGTGCGGAGCGCCTCGGCGGCGGGCGAATCGCCGTGGACGGCCAACTCGCCCGTGGCGCGATCGACGCTGACGCCGATCTGGTCCCCGCTTCCCCAAAACGGCGCCAGCACCGCGGCAAGTCGTTGCTCTAAACGGTCGCGGAGCGAACGCGTCTCGGGCTGGTCGGCCGAAGGCGCTTCCGTCCCTGTGCTGCGGGCAAACGCCCCGGAGAGGGCGTCGGCGAACGACTCGACCCCGCCGGCAACGACCGTCCCCGCAGTCCGAGCGACCGTCAGGGCCGCCGGCGCAGCAATCGCAGCGAGCAACGGATTCATTCGCACACCGACGAGAAGTGAGACAAGCCCAGCGGGCCGGACCGAGCGACAGCGCAGTCCTGCATCGTCTCCATCGGCCGGCACGCGGCGTCGTCGCCAGCGAACTTGCCGAGATCAAGACCGATTGACGGCGCAGCCTGCTAGCAGCGGGCTCGTCTTTGAATTGCGGCGATTGGGCAGCACCACGATGCGCACGACGAAACTCCTGTCTGGACATGGTCCGGCATGGGAGTGCCAAGTTCCGCCTGGCTGTCGTTGCGAGCGACGCTCACCGACCTGCGACCGCCGCCACTTGCGAGTCGCCGTTTCGCTCCTGCCGGGCGAGTTGTTCGTGCCGGGCGCGAACTTGCTGCTGGACGAACCGCAAGTCGTCCGTGCTGAGCTCGGCGAGCATGCATCGCGTCTCCAGACCGCTCGGCTGCACAAAGACCGCTTCGTCGGCGGTTACGCGGGCAAGGCGGGCCGCCCACTTGCGGCGAGCGTCGAGCGTGGACCAACCGCGCGGAGCGGAACTGGCCAGACCGCCCGCCGCGCGAAGCGCCTCGTCCGGCCCCGTGACGCCGAGCGGGCCGAACAGGTCGTCGGCGTCGGGGGTCGACTCCGACTCGTCCTCAGCCGGCTCGTCGCTCGACTCCGGCTGCGGGGCGAACGGGTCGTCCAGCGCTTCCGATTCAGCGTCGGGCTGGTCCTCCGAGTCCTCTGCGGATTCGTCGGCCGCGTCTTCGGTCGAATCGTCCCCGGATTCTTCGGCGTCGTCGAATTCGCCGAAAATCGACGCGCCCTCGTCCTCGTATGCGCCCTGATCCGCGGACATGTCGAGATCGTCTGCAGCGGGTTCGGCGGCGTCCTCGGTCTTAGCGGCCTCGTCCGCTGCCTCGTCCGCGACTGCGGGATCGGCGGCCGGCGCGGGCTGCGGCGTCGGCTCGTCGATCGGTGCGGGCACAGGGGCTGGGGACGACGAATCATCCTCAGCAGGCGCAATCGACTCGCTCGGAGCGTCGGCGTCAGCCGCGGCCGGGCGCTCCGGCGACCAAACCGGCGGGGCGACCGCTGCGGACAACGGGCGAACTTCCTCCGCGGCGTCCTCTTCACCCGGTTCGTCCGCGGGCGTCGGATCGGTCGCGGCAGGGGTCGGGACCGGCTCGGGCGTCGAGACCGTCGGCGCGATTGCCTCGGTCTCAGTAGGCGCCGGCGGTTCTTGATCGGGTGAACAATCGCCCGGCTCGCTTGCCAAAGGACAGTCGACCGTCGCCGCGCAACAAGCGGCCTCCTCGCAGCACGACGGCGGACAAGGCCGGCACCGGCAGCAGTGCCGCCAGAAGACTCCGGCTCCGGCCGACTGGGCGAACATCGCCGCCGCCAAGATCCATGCCGCCGCTCGTCCGATTTTGCAAGTCATCATCGTGCGTCTCATTGCTGTCGTCATGCCGAGCGGCGTTCATGACCGCCCGGTCGGAGTCGTTACGGACGGGACGTCGGCGCCGCCGACGCGGCAGTCGTCCCCGCCAGCTCGTGGTCGAGCAACGTCTGGACGGCGGTGCGTTTCTCGAGCACGAGCCGCTCTTCCATGCGGTGCTGTTTCGCGGCGCTCTGCCAGCTTTGGGCGAACGGGCCGGTGAGCTGCGCCGTGGGGGCGTTCGTGAGCAGCGCAATCGCACGCGCGAACAGCGCTTGCCCTTCCTCGTGCCAGGCGAGCACCTTTTCGGCGAACGACTTGACCTGCGGATCGACGCCCAACGAGTCGAGTTCCTCGATCGCCGCGACGGCCGCCCCGTGGGCGTTCTTGCGGTCGGTCAGGTAGTCGAACAGTTGCAGTTCGTGCACGTTGTCGATCGACGCTTCGCGACTGGCCCGTTCGGCGGCCATGATCGTCGCCAACTCGTCCCAGTACGCGCGGGTGAGGACCGCCTTTTGTTCCGAGGTGAGCGGCACAAGATAGCCGAGGGAGTCTCGTTGACGCTGTCGGGCCGTCTCCGGCGTCACCGGTTCGGCGGGAGCCGGATCCGCGCTCGGCGGGGCGACGCTCTCGGCAGACGGCGAGGCGGGGCTCTGCGCGTCGACCGCTGCGGGCGCCGGCTCGACAACGCCCTCGGCGGTCAGACCCAGCGCCGGCGGCTCGGCGTCGGAGAGCCACTCGGGAGCCGCGATCGACGCGCTCTTGAGCGTTCCCGCGGCGATTCCTTTGAGGTCGACCCCCATGTAATTGGCGCCGAAGACCAGCCCCGCGCAGAGCGCGATCATGCAACCCAAGGTTTCCAACAACGACGCCCCGCGACGCGCGCGGCCGTGCCGAGTCCGACGGCGGACGATGTGCAGTGACGACATGGTACGAAGCTCGCAGCGAGGAAGTGATCGAGCAGCCCGGCGCACGACGGTGCGTCGGAGGCGCCTGCACGGCAGCCGTCTGCGCGGAGGCTGCGCCTCACGAATCATAGCTTGAGGGCCGGAGGGATCGGCCGCGACACGGGGGGCGGTTCGCGCCGCTTGCCTCCGGCGGTCCGATTGGCGCAGTTGGAGCGATCGCGCGGGGCAAGGCGGCGGCAAACCGTCGGCCCGTCACGCCATGGCCGCGGCTTGCCGGTTCGCCCGCCGGCGGTCGTTCTCCAGCAGCATCGCCTTGCGGAGCCGGACTTTCGTGGGGGTGATTTCCACAAGCTCGTCGTCTTCGATGTATTCGAGGCATCCTTCCAGCGACATGTCGCGCACGGGGCGGACTTGGCTGTTGTCGTCCTTGCCCGCGGCGCGGACGTTGGTCAGCTTCTTCGCCCGCACCACGTTGACGACCAGATCGCCGGCCCGGCAATTCTCGCCGACGACTTGCCCCTCGTAGACGCTGTCGCCGGGGCGGATGAAGAACACGCCGCGGTCGTACAAGGCGTCGAGAGCGTAGGCGGTCGCTTGGCCCGTTTCGTTGGCGATGAGCGTCCCCAGGGCTCGGCTCGGGGTCTCGCCGCGGATCGGTTCGTAGCCCAGCAGTGTATGGTGCATGATCGCCTGCCCCGCGGTCGCGTTGAGCATGCGGCTGCGCAATCCCATCAGCGAACGGGCCGGAATCTTGAACTCCATGTGAACGAACCCCGCGCCCGACGAGCGGCGGCTGATCTTCACCAGTTCCGCCCGGCGATCGCCCAGCAAAGCCATGACGGCGTTCTGGTTGTCGTCGGGGCAGTCGACGACCAGCATCTCGATCGGCTCGCATTTGACGCCGTCGATTTCGCGGGTGATGACCGTCGGCTTCCCGACGCACAGTTCGTACCCCTCGCGGCGCATGTTTTCGATGAGGATTCCCAGATGCATCAGCCCGCGTCCCGAGACGCGAAACTGCTCCTGCGTGGCGCCGGGGCTCACCCGCAACGCGACGTTGGAGCGGAGTTCGCGTTCGAGTCGCTCGGAAATCTGCCGGCTGGTCAGGAACTTGCCGTCCCGGCCCGAAAAGGGGCCGTCGTTGACGCGAAACGTCATGTGGAGCGTCGGTTCGTCGACTTTGATCGTGGGGAGTCGGTGGGGCTGTTCGGCGTCGGCGATCGTATCGCCGATCTCGATCGGTTCAAGCCCCACGACGGCGCACAGATCGCCGGCGGCCACTTCGTCGACCTCGATCCGCTCGAGCCCCTCGAACGCCAGCAACTGGCTGACTTGCCGACGGGCGACCTCGCCCAGGTGGTCGATGACAGCCACGGTCTGCTTGCGCTTGATCGTGCCGGCGTGAACCCGACCGATTGCGATTCGGCCGACGTAGTCGGAGTAATCGAGCGAGGTCACCGACAACTGCATCGGTTGAGCCGCCGCGGCGTTGTCGCCCGGGGGGGGCACGTGCCGAACGATCGCCTCGAACAGCGGCGTCAGATCGGCGTTCGGCTGGTCGAGGTCGAGCGTCGCCCAGCCGTCGCGCCCCGACGCAAACACCGTGGTGAAGTCGAGCACCTCGTTCGGCGCTCCCAGGTCCACGAGCAAGTCGAACACCTCGTCGACGACCTCGTGAGGACGGGCGTCGGGGCGGTCGGCCTTGTTGACGACGACGATCGGTTGCAGGCCGCACTCCAGCGACTTCTGCAGCACGAACCGCGTCTGCGGCATCGGTCCCTCGTAGGCGTCGACCAACAGCAGCGTGCCGCTGGCCATATTGAGCACCCGCTCGACTTCGCCGCCGAAGTCGGCGTGGCCCGGGGTGTCGATCAGGTTGATCCGGTACATTTCGCCGTCGGCGGCCCGATAGACGACCGCGCAATTCTTGGCGAGGATCGTGATCCCGCGCTCGCGCTCCAGGTCGTTGCTGTCGAGAATCAGGCCGTGCTGCCCGCCGGCGAGCTTGTCAAGCTGCTCGTTGCGGTAGAGCCCCGATTGATACAGCATCTTGTCGACGAGCGTCGTCTTGCCATGGTCGACGTGGGCGACAATGGCGACGTTGCGCAAGCGGGCGGCGGGGACGACCAGACGGGAGACGGCCATAGTACCGGGGGCGAACGAGGCGGGAACGCCGGCCAGGGGCCGACGCCAGTGGGGGAAAGCGACGCGGGCTCAGATTCTATGCGATCGACGCCCCCTGCGGCAGTCCACCCCCGCGTCGAGGCGGGACGGCGGCGGCGGTCTCGATGACGATCGCCTCCGACAACGCCTGGACCCCCTGGAACAAAAAGCCGCAGCGGAACGCAAATTGACGCAGAACGTTCCCTCGGCGATCGCGTCGATCGGCGATTCTCCGCGGGTCTCGAGCATCGCCCCGTCGGCGCTCTTGGCGGCCGTTTGTTCGCGAATCGGAAGCACGCCAGCGTGTTCGGGCGCGGCGTCGCTCGGGAGCGCCCGAGCGAATATTTTGCGGGCATTCACCCTGATCGGCTGCGCTCGCGCTTGTTGCCGCTTCCGGTGCGCCCTATACTACCGTGCAATGATGGCGGGATATGCCCCTATTCCCGCGAGGCTAATACCGACTGGTTCGCTTGCTCGGCTTGCACCGTGGGATAACGTGGTGTCAGAGGACATAGAGCCGCCCGATTCGGCGTCGCACGCAGGGGATCCGACCTTGGCGGGTCCGGCCTCAGGCGCCGCGGCCCCCAAACCGCGGATTCTCTACATCGGGGGCGCCCACGACGAGGCGATCGATCTCCCCGAGCGATTGGGAGACGACGTCGAAATCGTCTCGGCCCCAACGACTGCCCGTACTCTCGCCCGACTGGCTCGCGAGGAGTTCGCCGCCGTCTACGTCGACGCCGACCATTTTGCCGCCGCGGTCGATCTCGGCCGGCTCCTGGAGGCCGACCGCATTATGCAGGCCATGCCCGACGGGGTGGTGCTGCTCGACGCCGAGAAGACGATCTTGTGGGGCAACGGCCGGTTGCGACAGTGGGCCGGCTGCGATTCGGTCGTCGGCGAGAACTTCTACCAGGTGTTCGGCAGTCCCGAGATCCTCGGTCCCGAGTTTTGCCCCTTCTCCACCGCCCTGGCCACGGGCCAAGCGAGCGCGTCGACGCTTCGCACCGAGCACAACAAGTACTACCGCATTCACGCGGCGCCGATCCTGGAAGGAGTGCGCGAGCCGCAGCACCTCGTCGTGACGATCCGCGACGTCAGCGAGGAAATTCTGCAGCAACAGAAGATGGTGGCGCTCCACCAAGCCGGCACCGCGCTGGCCGACATCATGCCCGACGAGGTCGCCGACCTCGAGTACGCGGAGCGCGTCGAGTTGCTCAAAGACAACATCCTTCACTGCATGGAGGACGTGCTCCACCTGGACGTCATCGAGATCCGCATGCTCGACCAGGAATCGGGCGAGCTGGATCCCGTCATGGCGGTCGGCATGGAGCCTGAGGCGGAACGTCGCAAGCTGTTCGCCGCCGAGACCGGCAACGGCGTCACGGGCTTCGTCGCGGCCACCGGCAAAAGCTATCTTTGCGGCCACACGACCGAGGATCCGCTGTACCTGGAAGGCGCCCGCGGGGCGCGCAGCTCGATGACCGTGCCGCTGATGCTGCACGAGCAGCTCATTGGCACGCTGAACGTCGAGAGCCCCGAGGGGAACGCGTTCAACGAGAGCGACCTGCAGTTTCTCGAAATCTTCGCCCGCAGCGTGGCCGCGGCCCTCAACACGCTCGAACTGCTCGCCGCCGAGAAGGCGAGCACCGCCGCGGCGAGCGTCGAGGCGATTCACAGCGCCGTGGCGCTGCCGATCGACGTCATCCTCAACGACGCCGTGAACGTCATGGAGCGCTACATCGGGCACGAGCCCGACGTGGTGGCCCGGCTGCAGCGGATCCTGGCGAACGCCCGCGACATCAAAAAGGCGATTCAGAAGGTGGGCCGGAAAATGGCCCCCACGCAGGCCCATCCCGGCGGCTTGGCCGAGGAAGTGCGGCCGCTGTTGGCGGGTCGCCGCGTGCTGGTCGTCGACAACGACCAGGCGGTCCGCGCCGCCGCTCACGAGTTGCTTGAACGGTACCATACGATCGTCGAGACGGCCCACGACGGCCGCGAGGCCCAGTACATGGTCCGCAACCTCGACGCCGACGCCCGCTACGACGTGATCATCGCCGATATTCGCCTGCCGGACATGAACGGCTATGAGTTCCTCGTCGCGCTGCGCGAGACGATGGACGACGTGCCGCTGGTGCTGATGACCGGCTTCGGCTACGACCCGGGGCACTCGATCGTCAAGGCCCGCCGCGAGGGGCTCAAGTCGGTCCTCTACAAACCGTTCCGTCTCGATCAGCTGGTCAGCACGATCGAGGGGATCATCCGCGACGCGCTGGAACGCAAGAGCGACGATCCTGCGCCGGACGGCGCCTCGTGATTTGTCGCAGCGCTTGAGCTGAGGCGGGCGACGCCAATCGGCGCACGTTGAGGAGCAAAGCCCGCGTCCCGAGCGCGGAACTTCTTCCTCACTGCGGCCGAACCCTCTGCGGCTTCCTTAGTCGACGACCTTGTCGTCGATCCACGACATCATCTTGCGCAGTTCCTTGCCGACCGTTTCGACGCCGTGTTCGCGTTCGCGGCGGCGGGTCGCCTTGAAGCTGGCTTGGCCGGCGCGGTTTTCCAGGATCCAGTCGCGGGCGAACTGACCGCTGCGGATCTCTTCGAGGATCTTCTTCATCTCGGCCTTGGTCTCGTCGGTGACGATTCGCGGGCCGCGAGTGTAGTCGCCGTACTCGGCGGTGTTCGAGACGCTGTAGCGCATGTAGCCGAGGCCTCCCTGGTAGAACAGGTCGACGATCAGCTTCAACTCGTGCATGCACTCGAAGTACGCCATTTCGGGCTGATAACCGGCCTCGACGAGCGTCTCGAAGCCCGCCTTCACCAGAGCCGCGGCGCCGCCGCACAGGACGGCCTGCTCGCCGAAGAGGTCAGTCTCGGTCTCCTCGGCGATCGTGGTGCGAATGACCCCCGCGCGGCCGCCGCCGATGCCGCTGGCGTAGGCGAGGCCAATCTTGAAGGTCTCCTCGCTCGCGCCGTCCCCGAGCGCGATCAGGCAGGGAACGCCGCCCCCCTTCTCAAACTCGCTGCGAACCAAGTGCCCGGGGCCCTTGGGGGCCACGAGCAGGACGTCGACCCCCGGGGGGGGCGTGATCTGTCCGAAGTGGATATTGAACCCGTGCGAGCACATCAGCACCTTGCCCGGCTTCAGGTGCGGCAGCACGTCGGCCTTGAACACGTCGGCCTGCAGTTCGTCCGGAAGCAGGATGTTGATCACGTCCCCCTGCTTGGCGGCTTCGGCGGCGCTGACCGGCTCGAACCCGTGGCTCTTGGCCAAGTCGTAGTTCTTGCCGCCGGGACGCTGGCCGACGACCACTTTGACGCCGCTGTCGCGCAGGTTCTGAGCGTGGGCGTGTCCCTGCGAGCCGTAACCGAGAATGGCCACGGTCTTGCCCGCAAGGGCCTTCATGTCGGCGTCTTTGTCGTAGTAGATCGTGGCGGCCATGGGCGTGTGGGGGGAGAGGGTGACTGGTGATTGGTGAATGGGGATCGGACGCTTGCGTCCGCTACGCTTCGCCGCCGAACGGGCGATTCACGCCGCGGACCATCGCGATCCGGCCGGTGCGGACCAACTCGACGATGCCGTACGGGCGCATGAGGTCGATGAAGGCTTCGATCTTCTTCTCCTGCCCCGAGATCTCGATCATGATCTGCTCGGGGGCGACGTCGACGATCTTGCCGCGAAAGATCTCGCACAACTGCTGGATCTCGGCCCGGCCGGCGGCCTGGGCCTCGACTTTGATGAGCATCAGGTCGCGTTCGACGAACTCTTTGGAGCTGACGTCGTCGACGCGGACCACCGTGACGATCTTTTCGAGCTGCTTGCGGACCTGATCGAGCACCGTGTCGTCGCCGACGACCACGAAGGTCATTCGGGAGAGTTCGGGCTCCTCGGTCTCGCCGACGGCGAGGCTGTCGATGTTGTAGCCGCGCGAGGCGAGCATGCCGGCCACGTGGGCGAGCACGCCGGGCACGTTCTGCACCAGCGCGGAAATGACGTGACGCATGGGGAAGGTCCGGCTTGGAAGGCCGGCATAACTGGTCAAACGCGGGAAAAAACGAATCTCCGATGATAACCACGCCGCCGGGGGGCGACAACCTGCGGCCCCCGGCGTCCAGAAGGCAGGGTTCGCCGCGACCGGCTCGTTTATGCCGACACTTCGCGACGGCGGGGGTTCGGAAATTCCGGCGCTTTCTCGGAGACGACGCGGACTTGGCGGCCCCGCAGTTGGCCCGGAGGTCGCCTCCAAGGTACAACCGAGCAGGTATGGCCTACTCGTCCCAGGATCGCGACTTTCTGTTCTTCCTGCTCGCCCGGCGTCGGGGATGGGCTGCCGATGCGCAGCTTGAGGCCGCTGCGCGGCTGTGGGGGGGCGTTCCCGGGCGGTCGCTGGCCGAATTGGTCGCGGAACACGCCCGGCTCACCCCCGAGCAGCTCGACGAATTGCGCAAGGACGCCGCCGCCGAGGCGATGAAGACCCGCAGCGAACCGATCGAGGCGCTGCTGGTCGAGTTGCCGACCGAGCTGCGGCGGCGGCTCACCGGGTCGGCGGCGACGCAGTATCACACCCCCAAGGGGGACGCCCTGGCGACCCTCCCCAGCGACGGGCCGACGCACGGTTCGCGCGGCCCCCGCGCGGCTGCGGCCGAACCCCTCCCCGCCAGCGATCGGTTCGAGATTGTCCAACTGCATGCCCAGGGGGGGCTGGGGGCCGTGTTCCTGGCGCGCGACGGCGAGATCGATCGCACGGTGGCGCTCAAGCAGATTCGCTCGCAGTGGGCCGACGACGAGGACTCGCGGGCGCGGTTCCTGCTGGAAGCGAAGATCACGGGGCGGCTCGAACACCCGGGGATCGTGCCCATCTACGCCCTGGGGGCCGACGCCAGCGGCAGGCCGTACTACGCCATGCGGCTGATCCGGGGCGAAAGTCTGCTGGCGGTGATCGACCGCTTCCACAAACCGCGCGAGGAGGGCGCCGACGGTGCGGAGAAGCTCCCCGAACTCCGGCGGCTGCTGGCGCGGTTCGTCGAGGTCTGCAACGCACTGGAGTACGCCCACAGCCGCGGCATCATCCACCGCGACGTGAAGCCGGCCAACATCATGTTGGGACGCTACGGCGAGACGCTGGTCGTCGACTGGGGACTGGCCAAGGTCGTCGGGGACGAAGAAGACATCGTCGTCGACACCTACACCAAGTGGAAACCGGTCGGCCTGGGGAGCGGCGCCGACAGCGGCTCGGCGACCCGCATGGGGACGGTCGTGGGAACCCCCGCGTACATGAGCCCCGAGCAGGCCGCCGGCCGGCTCAACGATCTCGGCCCGCAAAGCGACGTCTACAGCCTGGGGGCGACGCTGTTCCACCTCCTGACGGGGGACGTGCCCCACGACGCCAGCGACGACATCGGCGTGCTGATGGCGCAGATCGATCGCGGTTCGTTCCGCTCGCCGCGCGAACGGGAGCGCTGGATCCCCAAGCAACTCTCGGCGATTTGCATGAAGGCCCTCGACCCGCTTCCCGAGCGACGGTACGCCTCGGCGGGGGCGATGGGAGAGGACCTGCAGCGGTGGCTCTCCGACGAGCCGGTGCTCGCGTACGAGGATTCGCTCGCCGAGCGGGCCTTTCGCTGGATGCGCAATCACCGCACGCTGGTCATCTCGGCGGTGGCGGCACAGGGGGTCGCAGCCGCGGCCATCGTCGCGGGGTCGATCCTGTGGAGCCGCGTCCAGAGCGAGCGCCGGCAGCAGCAGCACGCCCTCGACCAACAGCGGCAGTCGCGGGCCGCCGAATTGGAAGTTTCGGCCGAGGCGGCCCAGCAGACGGCCCTCGCCGAGTTGCGGACCGGGCGGTTCGAGACCGCCGTCGGGCTCCTCGACCGCGCGAGCAAATCGTTGGACGACGAACCGCAATTTGCGGCCTTACGCGACGAGATCGTCGCCCGTCGCGAGCGCGCCGCCCGGCTCGCCGACTTCCGCCGCTGGGGCGAATCGGCCGAGGAGCTGAACTTCTTCCAGCACGACGCCGAGGCGCAGGCGGAACTCTACGACGCGCTGGAACGCATCGGCGCCCTCGACCGCGGCGATTGGTGGAACAACCTGCCGGCCGAGGACCTCACGGCCGATCAGCTCGACGACTTGCGGTTCGACGTCTATCGCAAATTCGTTCTGCTGGCGAGCGTCCACAGCAAACGGATGATGCGGGCCGGGCTGTCGGCCGGCGGGGCCGACGAGGCCCGCGAGCTGCTCGCGGCCAGCGAGTTGGCACAGCGGTTCCGGCGCACGCAGTCGCTGCGGTTTTTCGCGGGGGGCGCCCGGCTGCGATTGGGGCAAAGCCTGACTCCCCCGCCCGCCGCCGCGGAGCTCGACCCCCCGGTCACTGCGGCCGACGCCTACATGCTGGGGGGACTGTGGGTCGTCGCTTCGCAAAATCCGGTGCTCGCCGCGACGTACGCTCGGGGCGAAACCAACTTTGTGGCCAACGCGAAACGACAACTGACGGTGGTCGAAGCGCTCGCGCCGGCGGACTACTGGAGCCACTTCCTCTTCGGCTTCATCGAGCTGTTGGAAGCAGGAGATCCGGCCGTCGTCCTGCCGAGCGTTTCGCACCCGCACTACGCCGCGGCCCGCAGCGCGCTGGGGCACAGCATTGCGATCAAGCCCGACTACTGGTTGTCGTACGCCGAGCGGTCGGGGGCGATCCGCCAGGAGATCGAGTCGCGACGCCGTCACCCCGAGGACGCACGCAACGTCTCCCAGGCGGAATCGGAGTCGCAGATGTTGCAGTGGATGATTCGCGACACGCAACGGGCCGTCGAGGTCGCTTCGACCCGGTCCGAGGTGCAATGGTACGTGGCGTTCGCCCACTGGATCGCCGGCAATCGCGAGGCGGCGATCGACGCCCTGCTGGCGGCGCTCGAACTGGGAGAGCGCTACGACGTCGAGACGATTCCACGGCTGATCGACCCGGAGCGGCAGCGCGCGCTCCCCGAGACGCTGCAAATCGCCGACGATTTGCTCGCCGAAAATCCCGATCACCCGCGGTGGCGCACGCTGCGGGCGTTCGCCCGGCTGCAACTCGGGGAGAACGACTTGGCGTGGGAAGACGTCGCCGCGGCGCTGGCGGCGGTCGATCCCCCGCCGTTGGCGTTCGCTGTGCGCGGACGCCTGTTGTTGGAACGGGGCGAAGGGGCCGCGGCGCAGGGGGACTTCCGCCGCGCCCTGGCGGCGGCGCCGCACGACCTGTTCGCGCGGCTCGGTCTGGCCCAGGCCCACGAACGGCAGAAGGACTTCGCCGCAGCGCTCGAGGGGTACGAATCGGCCCTCGCCGGCGCCGAGACGGCGTTTCAACGCGCGGCTTGCGAATTGGGCCGCTGTCGGACGCTCCTGGCCGCGGGCCGCCGCGAAGAAGCGCTCGCCGCCGCCGCGGCCGCGATCGAGCACAAACCCGCCTGCGAGCTGACCAGCGTGCTGATCGCGGCTCGTGAACACGGCAGCCCCGACTTCTCTGCGGAGCTTGAGGCCCGGCTGAAGCGGCGCAGCGTCGCCGCCCGCCTCGCCGAACTCGCCGGTCCGCCGCGCGAGTTGCCGCTGCTCAACGGCGACTTCGAGATCGGCCAAGGGGGCCGGCACTGGAACAACGACGACATCGCGGGAATGGCGTGGCAAAACGTCGGCGGCTGCCAATCGCGCGGCACGCTCGACCCGACCGTCGCCCACGGGGGGGGCCGCTCGCTGCACGTCGTCTATCCGCGCGAAGTTCGGCAAGGTTACGGGGTTTCGTCGCAGACGCTCCCCGCCGACCCGCGCGGCCGGTACCGCCTCTCGCTGTGGGCGAAGGCCAGCGACGCTGCCGCGGGAGTCGTGCAAGTCGTGCTCGACGATCGCCGCGACAAGCCGCTCGTCTCGCTCCCCGCGGGGACGTACGACTGGCAAGAACTCGCCGGCGAGTTCGATCTCAAGGACGCAACGGCGCCGACGGTCGAAGGCTACCGGAACGTCACGCTGCGTATCCTCGCCGTCGCTCCGGGCGAAGCGTGGATCGATGACGTGCGAATCGAGCGAATCGACGACGCCGTCGAGCCGTGAAAGCGACACGCTCGCTGCCTGCTGTCTTGTGCGCGTTGCGGCAATGTTCTGAAGCCAAGCATCAGGCGTCCTCGTTGGCTCCTGCCCCGCGTTATGCGGCGCGACGGAATTGGCGCGTCGCAGGAATCGCCAGCAGGTCAAAGTGCTTGGCCGCGGTCATGTCCGCCTTGGCCACGCGCTCTCCTTCGGGAGCGGCCCCGCCTTGGAACCGGTGGACCGAGTAGCCGTTGTCCGCCAGCAGCTCGAACAGTTCGTGTCGCTCCCGAGCCACCAGTTTGCGGAAGACCTCGGTGCGGATCACGGGGCGATACTCGCGCAGGATCGGCAGGATCGATGCGAGCACGGCTCGGTCGTATCCTTCGGCGTCGACCTTCACGAAGCTGAGTCGCGGCAGGCGGCTGGCGAACTCGTTGCGAAGGACCTCGGCCAGCGGGCGCCCCTCGACGGTCAGCGGATACTTGCGGCGGAACAGTTTCCAGCGCTGCTGAGACTTGAACCCGCCGTTGCAAAAGCTGGCGTCGCTGTAGTGAAAGACGAACTGCCCGGGCTCCTCGGTCGCGGCGTAGCAGCGGGCCTCGATCCGCGTCTTGTCGCGATTGAGCGCCGCGTTGACCGCCAGCACGTTGAACACGTGCGGGTTCGGCTCGAGCGCCAGCACGCACCCCGACGCCCCCGCGGCAAGCGCCAACGGGACGGTCGTATCGCCGGTGTGGGCGCCCACGTCAATCACGAAGTCCCCGGGTCGGATGAATCGCCGCAGGCCGGCCACCTCGGCAGGGTCGATCGTCTTGGGCGTTTCGTACGGGTGAAGCCACTGGGCGTACTGCACCCGGCCGTCGTGCGGCAGGTGAAAATCGCGGATCTCGTGTCCCCATTCGGCGAACGGCACCTCCGGGCGGCGACGGAACAGACGAGCGAGGGACATGACGAACGGCTCCCGAGCGAGGACTTGTGCACCGCCGAGCGCAGCCGGCGGGGCGGGAAAAGTAACCGATGCCGCGGATCGCCGCACCGGCGATTTTTGTCGGAAGTGCTGGCAGCGCCGGCGGGCAAAATCCTTTTCCCTAATCCGCCTAGATCGCCTCCGAGCGAACGAATACCCTACGGTATCGCTTACCGCCCGCTCGCCGCGACGAACCTCATGGCACGCAAGACGCCCAAACAATCGGAGCCCCAAGCCGAGTCGGTCGACGACCACCCGGCGATCCTCGCCCCGGGGGGACGCCAGTTCCACGCGGTCCGCGAGGTGATTGAGTCGGTGGCCGTGGCGTTCGTACTGGCGTTCATGTTCCGCACGTTCGTCGCCGAGGCGTTCGTCATCCCCACGGGTTCGATGTCGCCGGCGTTGCAGGGGCGCCACAAGGACGTCCGCTGCGACCAGTGCGATTACCGCTTTCAGGTGACCGCCAGCAGCGAAGACCCCGAGGACATGCCCCCCCGGTACGCCCGCAACCCCGAACTGGCCCAAACGGTGGGGGGGATGTGCCCGATGTGCCGGCGGCTGATGCCGTTTCGCGCGGACCTGAGGCCCGAACTGCTCGAAGCGGCCGGTACGCAGGATCCTTCCTTCCAGCGCACCTACCCGGGCGACCGGATCGTGGTGAACAAGTTCGGGCTCGACTTCTCCGAACCCGAGCGGTGGGACGTGGTCGTGTTCAAGTATCCCGGCGACGGGAACATGAACTACATCAAGCGACTCACGGGCCTGCCCGGCGACAAGCTGAAGATCACGCAGGGGGATCTGTTCGTGCAGAGCCCCGGCTCGAGCGCATTCGAGATTACGCGCCGCCCCCCCGAGATCGTTCGGGCGATGCTGCAGGGAGTGCATGACACGGACTTCGAGCCCAGCGTCCTGGCGAAGGCAGGCTGGCCGCTGCGCTGGGCGCCGACCACCCCCGACGGCTGGCGGCATGAAGTCGACGTCGCTGAGCGGAACGTCGTGCAGTCGTTCACGATCGACGCCGCAGGCGGCGAGGGCGAACCGGCTTGGATTCGCTATCGGCATCTCGTTCCCAACGAGGACGTGTGGGAACTGGTGCTCGGCGCCGGCGACCGGGAATTGACCGCGGCCGAGCGCGACGCGCTCGAGCCGAGTAAACGCCCCGAGCTGATCAGCGATTTCAACCCCTACAACGCTCGGCTGCAGCGCGACGTCGCCAATCGGCTCGGCTGGCAAGTGATGCCTCCGTCGCAACCGCCGCAGGACGGCGTCACGGGTTCGACCGGCTACGAGTGGGTGGGCGATCTCGCGCTCGAGTGCCACGTCGAAGTGCGCGAGGCTCAGGGCGAGTTGCTCTTGGACCTCGTCGAGGCGGGCTACCACTTCCGCGCAACCGTGACGCTCGACACGGGCGCCGTCGATTGCTCGATCGTCGACGGTCGCACCGGCGAGCCGCTTGATTTTCAAGCGACCGGCCAGTGCCGGGTGAAGTCGCCCGGCAAGTACCGCTTGCGATTCGCCAACGTCGACGATCGGCTCTGGCTGTGGGTCGACGACAAGCTGGTCGAGTTGGAAGGAGCGACCTGGGACCCCGACGAACTGCTCGGCGGGCGGCAGGGCCTGCTCCCCTGGGCCAACGAGGACCAAGCCGGCGATCAGGGCGATCTGGCCCCCGCAGGGGTCGGCGCCCGCGGGACGAGCCTCGCGATCAATCGACTCGCCGTGCTGCGCGACATCTACTACGTAGCCGCCAAGCACGAACGCGGGCAACCCAACCAAGGGGCGCTCGACTATCCCCATTTCACTTTCGAGATGCGGCTGCCGGACGGCACGCGCGTCCCCGCGGTCAACAGCGTGCCGACATTGATGTCGCGCCGCGACGCATGGTCGCGGTTCGCGTTGCGGCGGACGGTCGACTTCGCAGTGGGCGAGGACCAGTTCTTCGTCATGGGAGACAACAGCCCCGAGAGCCTTGACGCCCGATTGTGGACTGACCCGCGCGGTCGCAACGGCGAGCCGGGCGGCCATTACGTCGATCGCCGACTGCTGATCGGCAAGGCGCTGGCGGTGTTTTGGCCCCATAGTTGGGGCGCCATCCCGGGCCTGCCGATGCTCCCCGGTTGGCCGAACTTCGGAGACATGCGGTTGGTGCGCTGAGGATCGCCGACGGCCGGACGCCGGCTGTCGTTGAAGAGCCATGCCCCGTCAAGGAGGACGGAAGACAATGTCGCTGTTGCGCGTCACAGGATTGGTGAAGAACTACGGCCGGCGGCGGGTCGTCGACGGGGTCGCGTTCCATGTCGAACGGGGCGAGATCGTCGGCCTCTTGGGCCCCAACGGCGCCGGCAAGACGACCAGCTTCCGCATGACCTGCGGCATGATCGACCCCGACGCCGGCAAGGTGTCGCTGGCGGACAAGGACGTCACCAACTGGCCCATGTTCCGCCGCGCCAAGGAAGGGGGCATGGGCTACCTCGCCCAGGAGTCGAGCGTCTTCCGCAAGCTGTCGGTGCAGAACAACCTGCTGGGGGTCATGGAAATGCTCGGCATCCCCCGCAAGACCCGGCGCCGGCGATGCGACGAACTGCTCGAGCAGTTCGGCATCGCCAAGCTCCGCAAGAGCAAGGCGATGAGCCTCTCCGGGGGCGAACGACGGCGGCTCGAAATCGCCCGCTGTCTGGTCTCCGACCCGCAGATCATTCTGCTCGACGAACCGTTCACGGGGATCGATCCCGTGACGATCGCCAGCATCCAAGAGATCATCCGCGACCTGCGCTCGCGAGGCATTTCGATCCTCATCACCGACCACCAGGTCCGCGAGACGCTGCAGATCACCGATCGCAGCTACGTGATCCGCGCGGGACAGGTCCTGTGCCACGGCCAGCCGAACGAGATTCTGCAAAACCCCGAGGCCCGCAAGTACTACTTCGGCGAAGGGATGGACCTGGGGGTCCGCACGCTGGGCCAGCGCCCCGCGCCGCCGGCTGACATGCCGACCTCGCTGCCGACGTCGACTGGCCGCTTGGCCGCACTGCGGAGCCGTTTGACGGGCCGTTACGACTCGAAGCTGAGCAACATCCGCCCCACGGAACCCGCGAAAACCGCGGCGCCCAAATCCAAACGCCGCGGCGACGCGGCGTAGAGAAGCCCCTTTCGGAGAAAGGGACCTACGCAGGTCGCTTTCACCGAAAGCGACGAGCAGCGCCGCGGAGGGCGTTCCCTACAGCCGCCGGCGGCGGAAGAGGACGCCGGCCGCGAGGGCGCCGGCGGCGAGGGTCGCCCCGGCCGGTTCGGGGGCGATGTTGAGGATGAACTGCTCGCCCGCTACGCCATTGACATTCAAGTCGATGAGGATCACCTCTTTATCTGGAAACGCGACCAGCTGCCAGGTCGAGGCGGGATTGATGCTGACCCGCCCGATAAACGACGGAATCGTAAGGTTGATGTCCCAGAACGTCACGGCGTCCAAGATTGCGGGGGGGTGATCAATCAACAACGTGAGGATGATCTGGTTGTTCGTCACGTCGACGTCCATCAGCGCCGGCAATTGGGGGTTCTCATGGTAGCCGAACCCCGGGACTTCGACCCCCGGGCCGACGACGAACTTGCCCGAGTCAATGACAGTAATATTGCTCGACGAATCGGATTGGTGCTCACGAATGACTTTCATGACCTTCCCTTCGAGATTAGCCCCGAAGGCCTCGTCGAGCCATGTCGATGCGAACAGGCATACGACTGAAAAAGTCGTGAGAACTAGAATTCGGTGCATCGTGTTTCTTCCTTTCTGGAAAAATCGGTGCTCAATCTTCGATTTCAATGGCGCAGCGAATCTTTGCCCCGGTCGCCGACCAAGCGGCAGTCGTGAGTGCGACATAGATTTCATGGCCCGCTTGAAATGGATCAGCGTTCATCGCCTGTGTCGTGGCCTTGATGTTCTTCTCTGTCGAATCCAACGCCGCCGTTAGCCCTGTCCCGGTTCCACTTCCTCCTGTAATACCCGATAAATTGATGAAGACTTCGGCGGTCAGCGTCCCCGTCACCGTTGTCGCGCTAGGAACGTCGCTTGTGATCACGAGTCCGGTGACCGACCCCGAGCGGACGGCGCGGAACCGGCCGGCGCCGGCGTTGCCGGTGGTGAAGTTGTTCCGAGCCATCTCCGAGTTCGTCAGACTCGTGAGTCCTCCGTCTTTGATCCAGCCATCGATGGTCTGCCGGAATCCGCCGCTGTCGGCCACATCGACGCCGGCGCCTGCGAAGTTGCGGGCCACGACGCTTGTCGTGCCGGTGAGACCGATCGGCGGGTACGTCGTCCCCCCGTTGCCGGACACTTGATTGCCGACGATGACGTTACTGCCGGAGG